>JAUVCJ010000076.1 GCA_030595765.1 Thermoplasmatota archaeon
GACACGCTCTTGCCAGGCTTTCTGAGAGCGAGCTTATGCGCAAGGCCTTAGGAGACCATGTGTTCAAGCACTTCCAGATCATCAAGGAGAAGGAATGGAACGATTACCGCACCCATGTGAGCAAGTGGGAGATAGACAACCTATTGCCGATACTCTAAGGTTATGAAGAGTTCTTGGCCAGAGCTTCGGTCTTTGACATCTGGATGTTTAGTATCAGAATGGCTAACATTATCAGCACAGCCCCGAAGGTTCCAATGAACCCCAGGCTCTCCCCTTCCAGAAAAAGGCTTGCCAGCATCGCTGCGAACACGATCTCGGCAAGCAGTATCAAAGAGGAGAAGGTTGCGGATATTTTCTCGATGCCGTAGAGCCACAGGAAATAGGCTCCAATGGTGGCGCCGATACCCAGAAAGAGCACATTGACTGTGAGGAATGGATTCATGACCTCACCTGGGCTCGCTAACAAAAGACAAGGCGCGATTATCAGCATGGATGTCGCCATCGTCACGGTTATCAACAGGCTGAATGGGGTCCATCCAGTATCCCCATCGAAGAGCTTTTTCGTATAAACGATGTACATCGCCCACAAAAATCCTGCTCCAAAGACCAGCATGTCACCTGTGAATCCCCCTGTGCCCAGAGAGGCCATGTCCCCCTTGGTCGTTAGCAGGAACACTCCAGCAGCTGCCAGGAGTATTGTAAGTATCTTTTTGCCGCCTATCCGTTCGCCAAGAAGCACCATGGCCAGTAGCGCAATGAAAAAGATGTTCAGGCCGATTATCAGGGCGCCCTTTGTAGCTGTCGTCATTGCCAAGCCAAGATATTGGAGCAAAAAAGCGCCGCTGTTGAGCATGGCAAGGTACCATACCTCACGCCTGCGCATCATACCCAAATCACTTGCCCGGCGCAAGAATGCGATCAGGAACAGGCCGAACAGGGATGCGACCACCATCCTGTAGAGCAGAAATGTGAAGGGATCCAGGCTGTTGGAGCCGAACCTGACAGATACGAATGAGGTGCCCCATATGAGGCTTGCAACCAGCGTGGTCACTCTAGGGTCTATCGACCTTCCCATGCCCAGTTCAGGAGTGGTTATGGGATATAATGGTTAGGTAAAATGTAGCTGTTTTTATCTAGAGGGCTATATGAAATGGGTTAAATGCTTAATTGTACCATATACAAAGTTTTATATCATGAATTTCATATGTTTCATGGGGAACGTACAATGGCTTTTCCAGAACCCACTCCGACACTGAAGGGAAAAAAGGCAGCCGAATTTGAAAAGCGGTTGGCTGATTTCAAGCTCTCTTCATCCCAAAAAAGCTTCTACAAGGAAGGAAGCAAACTATTTCCTAGGGATTGATTAATGCATTTTTTGCTAGCGAGGTAGTTAGAGTGTCGAGACTTTTCTCTCAGGATTTATCTATTGACCCCACAAAATTGATTTTCCAACCATTCTGGGAAACCCAAAGAGTGAAGAATTTCGATTGTGGTGTCATTGAGCTAAATGACTTCCTGAACACAGATGAAGTTGAACAATATCAAAAAAACAAGCTTGGCCAAACAACACTGGTATACTATGAAGGAGAAGTTGTTGGCTATTATACACTAAGCAATGATGGACTGAGAATTGATTATGTTAAAACAACTAAAGGTTTCTCAAAATTGGGAGAAATGAGAATCAACCAGATACCAGGGATTAAGATAGGCAGATTAGCAATCGATAACAAATGGCAAGCCAGGGGCATTGGTAGATCATTGATACAGCGCATAGCAATGAAAGGATTCGATACAGACCATTATGGGGATGTTGCTTGTAGATTGCTGATTGTTGAAGCAAAAGAACAGGCTTTTAATTTCTATAAAAAAGCAGGATTTCAATTTACATACAAGAGCAGAAAAGAGAAAAGTAAGCTTAAACATCGAGGCACTCGAACTATGTTTTTTGACCTCTGGGAACTTGATTATCTCAAAAGCATTAGGTAATCAATTCAACTGCGTGACAAATATCTAAAGATGTTCAGAACCTCAAACCCCTAAATACCAGCACCACCATCCCTCTGCATGGCCACAAATGGGCTCTACCTCGTCGGTCTTGGGTTGGGGGATGCAATGGACGTCAGCCTGAAGGGGCTAGAGCTTATCAAGAGGGCCGATACGGTTTTTTTAGAGGATTATACCTCGATACTGACTGACTGCTCCCTGGATGACCTAGAAGTGCTGTATGGGTCGAAGGTCGAAGCATTGGACAGGGTGGCAGTCGAAGACGGGGCCGTGATCCTTGATGCTGCGGGCAAGGGAGTTTGCGCTTTTCTGGTGGTAGGCGACCCGCTGTGCGCAACTACCCACACTGACCTGATGCTGCGGGCCAGAGAGTTGAGGCTAGAGGTCCACATCATCCATGGAGCATCCATTCTGACAGCTGCACCGAGCCTTCTGGGATTGCAGCACTACAAGTTCGGGAGGACCACGACACTGGCCTATCCAGAAGGGGATTATTTTCCTACAAGCCCCTATGATGTCATAGCTGACAACCTCGAACGCGGCCTTCATACCATGGTGTTGCTGGACATACAGACTGACAGGTCGCGCTACATGAGTGCAAAGGAGGGGCTGAACCTCCTACTGGAGATGGAGTCCAGAGTTGGAAAAGGTAGCCTGGACCCTGATACCCTGGTCTGTGTTGTGGCAAGAGCCGGGTCAGCTGAACCGTTTGTCAGGTGCGACACCCTTGGAGCCCTTAAGCACATGGAAATGTGTGGGCCTCCACACACCCTGATAATACCTGGCAAGCTGCATTTTCTTGAGGCCGAGGCCCTTGTCGAGCTGGCAAGCGCGCCTGAATCAATACTTGAGTAAGCCTTTGACCATTCATCCATCCACATCTATTCACTACCATTCACTTTCAGTCACTTCCATTCCGGAAAAAGTACAATGCATTCACCCACCTCCCATTGGACTTTATTAACCCTCGCCCTCAATCAATGGTATTGCCCACAAGCAGAAACACGGTGGGAGGAATTGAATGTGCAGACCTAAAAGGGAATCGAAAGAAAAGTATTTTGAGTCGGAAGTTTTCAAAAATGACGTGTGCGTGAACTGTATCAATGCCAGGCACTGGCGCGGGTGTTCGTTCGGGTGCTCCATCCTGAGCGCGATCTTGAGCGAAGATGATGAGGATGGCGGTTGAGGGTGAGGAGATGTTGAATGAAGGCGAATAGAATCTTGACTGGAGATGGACAGGATATTGAATTAAGATGAGGAGGATGGCTACTGAAAATGTATTGAGCTCTGGAAGACACTCATCGTAATTCTGATTGTAAGGACTCCTCCGAAATCCTTATACGTGGAGTCTCCAATTGAATTTGCATGACCTCCAGGCGCGTTCTTACAATTGCATTCTCACTCATGATGGTTCTGCTTGTCGCCACACCCTTTGCCGCATTGGGAGAAGGATTGGATGATGATACCAGAAGCGAGCTAAGCTCCAACGCAATGTCCATTGTGGACCCATCTGACTCAGAAGAGTTTATTGAGCTAGGAGCTGGTGCTTACATCCTGTCCGGACAGGCGAGTGTGAACTACTCCACCATCCAAGATGCGATCGAGGCAAGCACCCCTGGGCAGACCGTCAACATCTATCCCGGAGGGTATAACGAGACCCTAACCATCAACAAGAGCGTGAAACTTTCGGGGTCAGGTGTGAACTCCACCAGGTTCGTTGCTCCAATGGATAGCGCAGTTATTCGTGTCCAGGCCGCGAACGTGACCATAGACAACTTATCAATCGAGAGAGGGTTCCTTGGCCTATCCATCGAGAACTCCACCAACGTCAGCGTTCTGGACTGCCATATCTCCCTATCTGAAGGGACTAGCTGGGGCGTTTGGATATACAACTCCAGCAACGTAAGCATGGAGCGGAGCATCGTTGCTCTGAACTTCGGCGGCGGGATACTGGCCCAGAACTCCACAGGAACTACTGTAACCCACACTATCATCACTCTGAACAGGTTCGGATTTCAGAGTTATGGCTCCTTTGGTAGCAGGGTCAGCAACTGTACCTTCAACTACAACATGGGCTACGACATAGGCTCCTTTAATGGAGAGAGGCTGGCTGCAGGATACAACTGGTGGGTCAACATACTAGGCAGTGACGACCATACCAATCTGGAGGGGAACGTCTCGATAGAACCCATTCTCGATTCTGACCCGACAGAAAATCCCATACCCAAGGTAATATCACCTCTGCCTTCTGACATTGTTATAGAAGAGGGGTCGATAAACATGGACCTGATGGATATGGATGACTACTTTCAGGATGATTTTAGATTTCTCTATTATGAGGTGGAGGTTAACACCCAGAGCGAGGACATTGCCATAGATGTTTCGCTGGCTGGTAAATTCTCCATCGATGCAAGGTTCTTGTGCCTATCAGGATGCGCTGATGTGGACTCCGACTACCATGGTGTGTTTCAGGTGGTCATCAACATAACCGACGTTGCAGGCAATCATTTTCTCTCCAACACATTCGACATCACTGTTACACCTGTTTACGAACCTCCTGAGATCACGCAGTGGAGCATGGAGGATGGCGACACCTACATTCTGGGTGGATACAACGGCATATACGACGATGGCACCCTGAGCTTTAGGGGCACAGCCGGTGATGATGAGGAGCTGGTGAGCGCTCAGGTCAGGATAAATGGCGGAGCCTGGGAAGAATTGGGGAACAGGACAAGCTGGAACTATATCTGGACACCAACAAAAGCAGGAGACTTCCTTTTCGAGTTCAGAGCCTATGATGGCTTCAACTACACATATGCCGAGACCATCAATGTGACTGTGGAGCAGGCACCAGCCAAGGACCTGCTCTCCAGCGTGGGTCTAGAGCAGTTCCAGATGATCATGCTCGGCATCATTGCTGCTGCTGCATTTGCGCTTGGGTTGGCTACCAGAAAAGCTATGGCAAGAAAGAGCGGCAAGCAGGAGAATGGGCTTGGCAACGATGGAACTGGGTCGGATAACGAGATAGAGGATGGCGGGTCGGAGCCGGAGAGTAAGATCGTAGATGACAGGCCAGACCCGAATAACGAGATGGGAGATGGTGAGCCAGAGATGGAGGACGAGATCATGGATGGCAGATTAGAGCCTGAGAATGAGATGATGGATGATGGTCTAGAGTCGGATAATCCTCCAATTGATAACACCCCAGACGACCCAATTCATGGAGTTGATGCTCCAAAAGAGCACGAAATGGGAGAGCCAGTACCTGAGGGAGCCGGCCATGAAAGGACTGATGAGAAGCAGTTCGATGCGAAACTTGATGGGGAAGAGTCAACTTAGTGAAACGAGCACGAAGAACGCAGGCGAATTGGCGCGAACGCAACCCAAAAATAGGGTGCTAAAAAATGGATCTTTTTTGCGGGTTTTTACATTCACATAATAAAGGTTTCCCCAAACAGTTATCCTCGATGATGAGTTTCCCATTAGAGCGGGATTTCTATGGCGAAGGCAAAAGTTGAGAATATCGTGGCTTCTGTGACACTAGCAGAAGAGTTGGATTTAACAGCAATATCATTGATGCTGGATAGCGCCGAATATGAGCCAGAGCAATTCCCTGGCTTGATTTACAGGATTAAAAAGCCAAAAACGGCACTTCTGCTCTTCAGAAGCGGGAAGGTCAATTGCACAGGAGCGAAGAACGTTGATGAGGTTCGCGCATCCCTTGATATCGTGATCAAGCTTCTCGATGATGCTGGCATGGCTGTTATCAAGAACCCAGAAATCGTGGTTCAGAACATGGTAGCCGTCTATGACCTAGGTGCCGAGATCGACATGAACTCGGTGGCTATTTCACTTGGCCTTGAGAGAGTGGAGTACGAGCCAGAACAGTTTCCCGGCCTGGTCTTCCGCCTAACCGACCCAAAGGTCGTTGCGCTCCTGTTTAGCTCTGGCAAGGTCGTACTGACCGGCGCTAGAAGCAATGAGGACATCGATAACGCTGTCCAGAAGCTCAGAGATGAGCTGACCGCTGTTGGTCTGCTCAGGTAGGACTATCGGGAATCCGAAAGGGTTCCCGATCATTCATTTATTATCCAGTGTATAAAATATTGGAACCTGGTATTTTCAGTGGACATTACCATTTCGGTAGACATATCCATATTCAGTAGATAATCCATTTTCACTGGGTATCACTGTAGTCGGCAGATATCACCATATCCAGTAGGTAGCCCGTTTTCAGCGGATATCAGCATTTTCAGTAGATATCGACCTTTACAGAGGTATCAGGGTTTACAGTGGATATCACCAGATGTACCTGTCCACAGGGTTCTCTCCGGTAGGCTCAGTTGGAACATAGACATCCTCATCGGTCTCTTCCGTTGCTGGTGTTGCCGCCTCGGTTTCGTCTTCGGCGGGCTCAGCCATGCCCAGGTCGATCTTTAGCTTACTTATCAGTAGATGAGCCTGATCTTCAGGGTATCCGGCCTCAATCATCATCGCGACCACATCTTCCTCACTGGTGCCCTGGACAAGCTCTGCCGAGCCAAGGGTGACCATCTCCTTTGCCAGCCTATTAGCATCTTCGGTCTCACCCAGCTGGGCAATAAGCCACCGGCCTCCAAGGATCACAGACTCCAGAGCGATGTTGAACTCATTCTTGTTCATGTGGTCGGTGTATAGGTCAGTCCTGAGGCAGATGGTATCGGCATCGCTAGTCAGGAAAAATTTGGAGATCTCCATGGTCCTGTTCTTCTGAAGCAGGGTTCTGAACACTCCGGCGGCATCATCATTAGAGGCATTGACAGTATGAACAGCAGTAATGAGTGCGATGAATGTGATCCTTTCCTCAACAAGGACTGTTAGCTTGAATGGCATCTTTGGGGTGTCGATTACCATGGATCTTGGATCCTCATCATCAACCTCAACGATCCAGCCGTTATCTAACGCCTTCTCACTATGCTTAATCCTGATCTCCAGCCACTTTCTTACCTTCTCATGGATAGGGTCGAACATTGACACACCTGCTTGGATACAGGAGTCAGGATAATTAATCCTTTGGAAGTGCTACAGCACATCTCCATTGAGAACTCGAAGCAATGTTATAGCCAAGAACCAAACATATAGGGTGTTTAGAAGGTGCGCACCGAAATATCTATGATGCTTTACAATTGAGCAATTACCAGCATCTCGAAATCATCAGTTTTGAGCTTATCTTCTCTTGAGAAGGCTCCGAGCTTTGCCCCAAAAATGTCAATTTGCTTGAAACCCAGAGTTCTTAGCATCCATGTGATCTCAGATGGCACATAGAACCTTTCATTGCATTCAAGAACGAGTTCGTTGCCGAGGTCATTCGTTACAGTTGTGGTGTTATGGTCCCTAAAGGTCATTATGTCAAAGGTATTGTCCTTGTATGTGGCAATGTCATCCATCGTTGCTGATGCTGATGCTTGGAATTGTTCTACTGAATTGTACAATGGGAACAACCCGTTGAGGGTGGTGAATATCAACTTGCCCTTGGTCTTCAATGACCTGGTGGCGCAACTCAGTATATCGAAATTCATCTCATCTGTTTCCATCAATGAGAATCCGCCTTCGCAAAGCATTATTGCCAGGTCGAACTCGTTCTCGAATGGCAGGTTCCTTGCATCATGCATTTGAAATTCGATCTTAAGGTCGGCAGCTTTTGCCTTGACTCTAGCCCGCTCCAGCATATTGTCTGAAAGGTCGATCCCCAGCACATCATAACCCCTTTTTGTGAGCTCAATAGAGTGCCTACCAGTCCCGCATCCTATATCAAGGATCTTTTGCGATCTATCAGAATCAGTCTCTTTCTCAATAAAGTCACACTCACCGATGGTGCCCTTGACAAAGCATTCACCATCATACTTTCTGGCGTAGTTCTCAAATAAGGCTTCATACCATTGTTTCATAGATACACACCAGTAGGTAGCCACACCAATATGTAGTGTTACTTATGTGCATGTATGCCGCACTAACTTCACTCAAGAGCACGGATAATTCTTGGGATTCTATGATACTATCTTCTCTGATGCTATGAGACCATGATGCTGTCTTCCTGGGGCTATGATGATGCTCATATCTCTAAACCCTGGGCTTTGGCTTTTTTGTGCCTAGTATCCCAAGATGGCTAGTTCTCAAGTCCATATCATCCATATCCTGAAATTGAGGGGCTAATGCAGCTGGCAATTTCTTGTCGTTGCGATGCCATTCATATATCAGTCTGAACTCCATGTCCTTGACCTGAGACAGGATATCCACCCATTGGCTCCGCCTTATCCTGTTACCTCTTGTGTTTTGAACATCCGTTGTGTAGGTGTTCTCTGGCTCGCTTAGAAAATCAAATGGGGCATTGATGATGTTCTTATGGTCTTCTAGATGAACACAATGGATCATTTTACCACCGGCCGAGAGGTTGCCTGAGAGGTTCTCCAGAAAGGGCTTAACATCGCTTATAGGTACATGCTCCAATACAGAGTTTGAGATCACAAGATCATAGGTGGTGTCAAGTGAGCGCGCTGCAAGGTCAATGGGGGCAACATACTCTATGCCCAGCTCCTTTAGTACATTGAAAGAAAAGACCTTAATTGCGACCAGCTTGTTCAGCCGTTCCCTAATTATGTCATGCTCCTCAAACGGAGATAGAATGTCACGGATAATTGAGATCGTGGAGCCATGTATGGACTGATGCAATGCAGATGGGTAGGCAATCGGTTCAATATCTGTTGCTATCACTCTTTTTGCTCCAAGCAGATGTAAAACAAGAGCATGGCTTAGGACCCATCCGCTACCTATCTCTACACAAGTCTTTTCTCGAACTGGGAATTCCCCGGTCAAGCCCGAGATATGAAGGATATGGGCAATTTGAGCAGAGCACAGGTCAAGCCGCTTGGACTTGGAAGCCAGGTGCTTTGCCTCCCTTTGGTGAAATACCCCTGTGCTTCGGATCCGGGATTTGAGTCCATCAGGAAGTGCTTGGCCTCCTGACCTTTTTTTACTTTCATTCATCAATTAAGCTCTCCTGTAAATTCAAGATGGGACGCTTGCAACTTTTAACTGACCTCTAACTGATAACGTTTAGGAGTACAAGAAATTTTACTTCAGGCTCGTAAAGGATTTTGGCTAGGGGCTTGTAAAGAATTTTACTTTAGTGCTCGGATAGCGGCTGAGCCGTTTTTTGTGCCTATAAATTTGATAATTTCGATGCCACTTGCCATAAAGAAACGAAACAGGTTCAGTTTTCTTTTGATGCCTTTATTGGTCCCAAAGAATTTGACACCAATTCCAAGGTAATCGATCATGGTCCAACATTGTTGGCTATCACTTAGAAAATCACTTATGTCCATGGTCAAATTGATCGTGCCGTCCTCCAGTTTCCCGTTGATGGCCTGGATATATTCCACCCTATCTTTTATGGTTTTTAGGATCCAGCTTACAAATGGTGCTCCTTCATGAACGATCGTGAGCTGCATCGTCTGGGCTCCAAGCAATTTCAAAAATCTGGACATGTCTATGAT
>JAUVCJ010000210.1 GCA_030595765.1 Thermoplasmatota archaeon
ATTCCACGGATCTTCTAAAAAAACACCCGCAAAGGAGATAGGAAATAAGTTGGCTACCATGGAATAGAGAACAGCTGCAAGCACCACAGTTATAGCAACCATGAGAATGACGGCAATAACAGGTGAGATGCCTAACTTGTCTTTTCTCAAAGATGGACCTCTACACATAACACGACCTCAATGCTCTCTGAAGGGCAGGGACGGATGCAGGGTTAATAAATTCTTTGGTAGGAGGGCAGCGAATAATAAGGCTTATTTGCAAGCTGGCTTGACAGAGAATAGAATGCAATTTAACAGAGAAAAAGAAGAAAAAAGGGAAAGGGTTAATTATTGGTATTCTGAGGCTTAGATTCTGTTCTATGGGGTGTAGGAATCTTCGCCAGCAATGCCCTCAGTGTTGATGTAGAATATCTTCACTATATACTGAGATCCAGAGGTATATGAGCTGATGGTTAAATAGTCTCCACCAGATATCTTCTGATTGCATCCAGAACCAGCATTGTCTGTAATAGCTATGGTAGCTACTGTTTCCAAACTGGTAGACCCAGAGGGCTCAAAGGCAGAGCAATCTGTGTTTATTGACCATGTTTCCTGGGTGCCATTCTCGGTGATGATAATTTTTATGTCACCCCAGGGGACATCTATGCTTGTTGCGGTAAACTTGGCCTCTAGTGCGCCAGCTGTGCCCGACTTGCCCAATTTGAACGCCACCGTGGGCGTGACATCTCCAGGTCCTCCGGTGAGGTTGGACACCATCACGTACAGAACCGCTGCGAGCACCACTGTAATAGCGACCATTAGAATGACCGCAATAACAGGGGATACTCCCTTTTTGTTCAGTTTTAATGTTCTCATGTTTAGTCCTCCGTAGGTGAAAAACTTCCACCTACTGACTAGTTTAAACCCCTCGCATGGTATTTAAATGTTCCGCACCATTCTCATTATTTGGGGGTAGCCAGACACAGTTTTGGATTCTGACATCGCTAAATCATAGGCAGATGGAAAAGAGACGGAAAAGACAAATTAATTATTCCAACAAGACAAGTATATTCCAACAAGACAGATACAATCTTTCTAACCGTTGCCAATATATATGCATTGGTTAATTAGGTGGCTGGTTCGTGTTCGATTCCTCTTGGAGGAATGTCCGGCCAACCTTCGGAAGGCATTCAACAACGGGTTGAACATGGTTCCAAACGTCATTCACTGGAGTCGATTACAATGGCACAAAAGAAGCTATCCGACCTAATTGGAGCAGAGGCAGTAGAGCTGGTAAGCGGCCAGAGTAATTACTTGCTGGAAGTTCGGGGAAAGCCCGTATGCGCTCAAGCCTGCCCTGCTGGTGTGAACATCAAGTCCTATCTTAACCTTGTATCAGACAAGAGATACGATGAGGCTCTAAACGTGATACTGGAGAACAACCCGTTCCCAGGGATATGCGGCAGGGTCTGCACTCATCCTTGCGAGGAGGCCTGCGAGAGCCCAGGCGACCCTCTTGCAATAAGGCTTATAAAGCGCTTTGCTGCCGACTACGAGATGGCCAGGCGCCCGCTTTCATCAGGCACGCTTCCAATTGACTTTGATGAGCGCATTGCAGTTGTTGGCTCGGGCCCAGCAGGGCTCACAGCAGCATACGACCTCAGAAAGCTGGGATACTCTGTTACAGTCTTCGATGCTTCAGAAAGGCCAGGAGGATTGATGAGCAATGCCATCCCTAAGTTCAGGCTTCCTGAACGCATCTTGAACTTCGAGATCGACCACATATTAGGCTTAGGAATTAAACTTGAGAGCAGCACCGAGGTAATTACTGCAAAGGAACTTTTTGATAGGGATTTCAGCGCAATTGTGCTAGCGGCTGGAGCTAGATTGGACATGCCTCTTTCCATACCAGGTGCAGATTCCCAAAAGATGCTTGGCTGCCTGGTGTTTCTGGACAGGGTGGCAAGCGGTGATGGAGAGTCACTCAATTTAACATCCAATAATTCAACCAAAGGTAAGGTCATAGTAATTGGCGGAGGCAACTCAGCAATGGATGCGGCCAGGACCGCAAAACGCCTTGGAGCAGAGGTATGCATAGCCTATAGAAGGACAAGAGATGAGATGCCTGCGGATGCCGCTGAGATAGATGCCGCCATTGAAGAGGGCATTGAGATCCATAACCTGCTGGTGCCAAAAGAAGTAGTCGATAACGGCATGATATTCCTTAGAGCCGAGCTAGGTGAGCCTGACGATTCAGGAAGACGCAGGCCAGTCCCGATCCCGGAGTCTGAACATCTGATGGAAGCCGATGTAATAATACCAGCCATTGGCCAGGTTGCTGACGTTAAGGGATTCGCACCGGACTTGAAACTCAATTCTAATGGAACCATTTACCTGGATGATCATTTTGCCACCACAGTCTCCAAGGTATTTGCAGCTGGAGATGTGGTCACAGGAGCTTCAAGCATAGTGGAGGCCATTGGCTCCGGCCACGATGCCGCTGTTGCCTTGCACCTTTCGTTGAGAGAAAAGCTCAACTGTGATACAAGAGTGATAGACCACCCAGAACAAAACATGCTGGTACCAGGCACGCCAAAGGAAAATTCAAACCAGCCCTCAAGGTTATGCCAGGATTGTTTGGAGGCAGGCACCAGAAAAAATTGTTTTGACGAGGTTGACCTAGCTCCGCTGGAAATGGAAGTAATGAAAGAGGCAGGCAGGTGCAATCACTGCGGAACTTGCTTTGAATGCGAGGTATGCCTGAGCTCCTGCTCCCACAAGCTGCTCATGGGCACCATTCACGATGAAAGCTTCATATTCAAAGCTGAATCCAAGATGTCTGAATATGTTATGAATGGTGCTACCGATTGGATCTTAAAACAAGGGGACAAGGAATCAGAATTGAAAGTCGACCACCTAACAGCCATTGTCGATGCAGACAGATGCATGGGCTGTGGATTGTGTGAGGAGTCCTGCTCCTACAATGCGATCCAGGTCAAATTGAGCAAGGACGGGTCAAATAATGCAAAGGTCGCTGATGCAACTTGCCGCAGTTGTGGAGCCTGTGCTGCTGCTTGTCCAGTCGGTGCCATAACACTTGGGGCCATGTCCCAGATCGTTCTGGATGAGAACATCAACAAGTTGGACCCGGCCAGCAGCAACGGCATCCTCTCTATCATTTGCCACTGGAACAATGACAGCCAGCTCATGAGAGATGATGTTCTGGAGATCATGTGCACCAGAATGATAGGGCCAGGCCTCCTGATATCTGCATTGGATAGGGGCTACAAGGGGATAAATGTCATGAAATGCCCAGAAGAAAAGGGGTGCCATTTCCTTGCTCCCAGGTTCCCGTTCGAGGATATGTTGGACAGCTTCCAGGAGGCGCTCTCTCAGACCCAAATAGACCCAGACTGCGTGAGCCTTTCAAGAGAATGGTGGTATGATAGAGTAAGAATAGAATCCATCATCGCATCCTCACTACCAGACATCATCACATCCTCGCTACCAGATAAAGACCTGCCAAATGTAGATGGTAGAGATGAACCAGCACTTCAAAGCATCAGCAAGAGGCCGCCGTTGGGTCGTGCTTATGCCTGGATGAAAGAAAACGCCAACCTGACTGGACGTCCAGGATTGGATGATGGAGAGAGCCTTATGATGCTGGACACAGTGTTACAGATGTATCATATCGATGCTCTTGGTGAGATGCTCGAATCCATGGGCTCCTTGGAGATCTCTGGTAAAGGGGATCTGGAAAAACAGGTCAACGCCCTGACACAGCTTGGAAAACAAGCCGAGCAGGAACATACTCAGGAGAAGCCGACCGGCTTGAAAAACGATGCAGAGAACCTGCATATTGCATGGGTGGATGAAGGAAATGGAACAGGGTTGAGAGATTTGATGGCCAGCGCCCCTGGGCTGGAACTTACAACTTTGACCTCCTTTGACCCAGGCGATAAATGGCTTGACCTGGAGTCACAGACCCTTTACAAGTGCCAGGGCTTGCTTGTTG
>JAUVCJ010000219.1 GCA_030595765.1 Thermoplasmatota archaeon
AGCAATTACCCTATCAGACACAATTGGTGAGTCACCGGTAATTAAGGTTGGCCGTGTTATTTTCCAGTAATTGTCCTCACATCCCCACCAATCCCCCCAGCGTAGGATATGCCCCTTTGCTTCCCGCGGTCTGGCTGGTGGCGTTTTCCTCAAGCAGGCAGGTATGATAGTGTATAAATACCATGATGAATAATAATTAGGTTGAGGATTTGAGGTGACCTCGAAAGAAAAGAAGGAATTGAAAGCGTTCATAGCGGCTAGGAAGCTTTCTGGCGATTATTGTTCTTTGCGACATTAGACTTCTTCTTTGTAATTCTCTTTTAACCAGTGTATTATTGTTGAGCCATATTATGAGTTTATTATCTCATTTTAATAATGAAAACACTCATTACCGGTGATTTGGCCCAGAGGAGAGCTCGACTTATTTACCCCACATGACCCCCCAGAAGTGTTATATCCCTCCCAGCCCCTATAATCGGCTATGAACAGTGCCTTGGATCCTGGTAAAGAAACAGCTTTGAGCACTCCTGTTGACCCAATGGACAAGCTATACGCCATCGACCCAAAGGTACAGGCCAGGATGGACCTGCTGCTTGAGAGCGACGATTGCAAAGCTCTGGTGGACCGTGCCCAGGCGGCTGGAAGCGCAATTGAGGTACTGGATGGGATAGACATCGGTGGAGCCCTTCCTCCGATCCAGAAGCTGTTGGATGCCATCAAACCATTCGATGACAGGCGTGAGTATCGGAGCAAGGAGGATTACCTCAGGTATCTGAAGCTGGTCTATGGCTTTCTGATGACCCCGATGGAGGAAGGACCACCACGCATGATGAGGTTGTTCTATCCGTCGCTAGCCAGTTCATGGCGCCCTGACAACGATGCCTCTGTCGAGCTTCTGCGCAGGTTTTATGTGGAGACCCAGATGGTAAAAGACCTGCCTGAGGAGACATGGGCAAAGGTCAGAAAAGCCGTAGTCCCTGAGGCGTTCCTTGCCAAGAACATGTACGGTGTTGACTTCGAGAGCAGATTCAAGTTGTTCCTGACTGGGCTATCCTGGTACATGGCTCCAGACACTTACAGCGGGCCTCAAGCAAGCATAGACCCCTGGCAACTCCCTGGACGTGAGCCTAGCAACAAGCCTATCAAGGCCAGACCCAGTTTTCTAAAGCAACTTGTCGCGGACAGCCTGAAGGGAAAATCGTTCACGCTTGTTAGAAAGCCCATTGATAATTTCACGCCTGAGGGCGAAGTGATCCAGCCCCAAGATAACGGAACAGAAGAAAAAGCCGAGGATTTTGCACTGGAGTTCGAGGGTGAGAAACTTAGCACCATTGCCCAGCTCCGCGAAACTCTTGATTCTGGTAAGCTGGTGAGATTGGATACCTACATAGGCCTCTCCAAGATCGAAGGAGATTACGTATTGTGCCATTCGATGTCCATCTGGAGGAATGAGAAGAGCAAGGATCGCAGATACCCATATTCCTACAAAATTGAGGAGCACGCCATTCCGCTGGAGCTGCCGTTCCTTGGGCCAGCTCTGAAAAGGATGAAGGCCAAGAAGACGAGGGCGTGAAGCCAAAACTCTAATATTGCGCTCTCGAATATCAACCTGGATACATTGCACTGCCAAAATAAGATGTGCCTCCCAAGGAAGAGCTACCATGTACCTGCGAGACAAGAGGGCAAACCTGCAAAATCTGTTGCTGGAGCAACTGAAAGCAAAGGGTTATCTCAATGTCAAGAACCTTCGCGAGCTCTGGGTCCTCAAGGTGATGTTCGAGGGGGTGGATCCGATAAATCTCGCTCTTGACCTATCTCAGGATCATGAGCTCTGGGCCTACGTATATCTAGCTGAGCAGGGCAGTGACGATGAGGGCATTGAGAACCTACTAGACCCGACTTCATTGCAAATTGCCAGGGATGCCATCACATCAACGGGTCTAAATCTCCAGCATCTTAAGAGGTACATGGATCCCAAGCATTTCATGGGGGATAACGAGGCTTTAATGGATGATCCAAGCACCCCTCGTTCCATCAAGGAGGAGCTGAACGCCGAGAACGTGCGGCTGGCTCAAGATGCTTCCATCTGGGCGGGCTGGGTCAGAGACGCCAATGATTTCATAGAAAATACCTACTTTACCAGACGGCAGGTCACAGCTGGCTCCCTTGGAGAATTCACTATTTCCATGAGCCTCACAGATACAGACCTGTTTAAGCTAGAGCTTTCTCAGTGTGATTGTGAATTCGTAGCAGATCAAAGGGCTAAGCTTCAAACTGAATATATTGCCGAGCTTTCAAGGGAGCTGGATGAGCTTTTTGATGATAGGAGCCAAGATGCTCTGGCAGAGCTTCCATCCAGGTTTTTCAGAGCCTATGTGCAGGACACCAGGAAAAAGCTGCTGGAGATCCTCAAAGCCCCTGCATTTGCTAATTCTACAGATGTTGCTAACTCCACAGGCGTTGCTAATTCTACAGATGTTGCTACTTCCACAGACGTTACTAATTCTACAGGTACTGCTAATTCCACAGATGCTGCAGATTCCAGGGAGCTAATTGTACAGGCCTTCAACCTCTTTCTTGTGCTCAGAGCTTCCATGGCTTATCTCTCATCCCTTCAAAAACCCTCATTGGGTCGTATCGGAACTCCTCCTGACGACCTTCACGCCAGGCTGGGACAGGGAGAGTTCGGGTTGACTTCCAGAAACAGCTTCACCCAACTTGCACTGTCAAGGGAGGGAGGAGCTTCTACATCCGTGCCTGCTGGAATGAGATTTCTGAACATGTTCAATCTGGAACTGGAGGTATTCAAAAGGCTCTCTCAGAGGCAAAAGGAGCAGTTCTTTCAGATGCTGGAGGAGCATAAGCTTGCGCTCCAGGGTCAGAACCAGGAAATGTCACTGTTGATGAACTATTATCTGGATGAGCTTGCAAGTGGTGATGTAAGGGAATATCTTAGAGACTCGACCCAACTCTCGAAAAAGCTCGCTAGCCTAAAAATTACGGCTGAAAACTACCTGTTGGCCAGACCTGTCCTGACAGGGCAAGCTAGTGATTCTGTCAAGGCATTAAAGGAGCTTCATATCCGATTGCGGGAGTATCCAATCGAGCCAGTTGAGCAATTATTGAAGCTGGAGGTTCCACTTCTGAGGATAGGCGAGAAAGGCCCTGGATGGGTCTATCTGGATGGACAGCATAGAAGAATGCTCCAGTATCTTCTCTTCGATGCCTACCTCCACACCACTAGCCAGGGATTTTTCAGAGCTGTTGCAGAAGGTGGGTTCCAGGGAAGCGAAGCAGAAGGCCAGCTGTTCACCAAACACATGAGGCTTCTGGAAAAGGCCAGAAGCAGGCTGGATCAAGGGGCCAAGAAACGATTTGATATGATTTTCATCCGAGAATCAGGCGGTCTTAGATTGAATGATTCTTTTGTGAGTCATGCCGTCAAGGAGCTTCTCAGCCATGCTCAGCTACTATCTGGGCCTCTTGGAAGGAAGGAGATCAAGCAAGTTGTCAGGCTAAATCGTTCTCTCTTTTGCCTTTACACCCCTCTTTATCTAACTGGTCTGCTTGGCCGCAAGAGTGGGAAATTGGCCAAGAAATCATCTCCGCGTTGGGATTATGTCTTGGCAGTTTTGCTTATGAAGCACCTGAAAAAGAACAGAAGGAGGGCTGCCCTGGATGGCTAGGAAGGAACCATGGGAGCAAGCTGACTCCGAGATATCCAGCCGTGTGATCAGGCTGGCTACCGCTCTTGAGAAGAGCCCAGATGCATATCGCAGAGCCAAACATTCTC
>JAUVCJ010000188.1 GCA_030595765.1 Thermoplasmatota archaeon
GGAGAAAATCCCGTGACCTTGTTGGGGTGGGATCGCCAGACAGCCGTAATGAAAGGAAGGACCAATGACCATGACTCAGAGATATCGAACTGGGCGAGATTGGATTTCACGATTTCTTTGAACGTTCCTATCGCACGTTCCACAGCACCATTGGAGCTCTGGTGTTTGGGAGCTGCGACCTGAAACTGAGAGCCCATCAAAGCGCAAAAATCGTTGAGGACCTGGGATGTCAATTGGCTACCAGCATCAGCCTGTACCAATTGAGGGTGGGACAACGCAGTTGGATACACTACCTGAATGTATCCTCGTGCGAAATCACTTGCATCTATCTGATTGGATGCCTTAGGGACATAGTAAAGCATGAGATCCTTCGAAAACATGTCCAAGTAGGCTATGAGTGATTGATTGGGGTGGATGGGAATGACGTCCATTCCGATGTGACTGAATCTGGATGCTGGGACTGCCCCATGGAGAGCTCGAGAACGGAGCTGGTGATCGTATTTGCCTGCATTGCATTCCTCGCATGACCGACACCAAGACTTAATGTCGGAAGTCATATCCTCATTCTCCCTTCCCGATTTCCATGTACCAAATCGTGAGATGTATTTGGCAGTACGAGCTCCTCCAGCATGACCAGCTTCTGTTAATGAGGAGTGAATGAGATAGGTAAGAGGTCGCTGTAATCGAGCTGGCACCACAATGCGTCTCTTAGCCGTCCGGAAGTTAGTAGTCGAGAGCTGAAGTTTAACTAGTGGTCCATCAGCTCCAAGCCATTTATGTCCTCTGGAGTCAATCTCTAACTGTTTCCATTTTGCTACGGCCGCAGCATCAGACATGTCTGCTGGTTTTGCGCGGTGGGAGCGAAGAAATTCGATGATCTCAGCCAGCCTAGGGTCTTCCAACTGAAAGTCGGACCAAGACGATGTGTCCCCTTCTTGAAGTAAAGATTGTAGGCAATCGAAATCCGCTTCAAGAACTTCAATATGTGCAAGAACAGGAGAATAAGACTCATCCTTCCCGAGATCCTGTATGTGACTGAGCTCTTCCTCCAGGGTGAAATTGTCCGGAGTGGTGGAAAGGTCGTGGCTGAGTCTGTTTACGAGAGTATGAATTGTGTGCATAGAGTCCCCAGAGGCGATGGCTTTTTGGAGATGGGCGAGAACTGTAGCTGCACTTGCTTCTAAAGCGCGTGCTTCCTTTTCCCGAATCTTGATGACCTTTTCTGCTTCCTTCATCAGCCTGTCGTCATTGGCAATGACCTCCGCCCAAAGTGGGTTTTTCCGCAGCACGTTCTTGAAAACCCGAGCCATGTCCAAAGTTAAATAACCATCGATATTCTGTGCAAAAGGAAATCGAGTACTGAAATCGGCCAGGTTGTTCCGGCCTCGGCAATGTTTCAACTGAACTGGGTATGGAGCAACCTTGGCAGCCCATTGAGCACGAGTGGGGTCTCTTATTTGTTTTCGAGACAGAGACATTGTTGCTAGCGCGTCGACAAAAGCATAATGTACACCCTTGACAGGAGCGCAACGGAACCAGGGATCCAGCTTGGTGGTGAGCCAGTGCATGTAAGCATACGATTCTTTTGTAGGAACTGTCCATTCCAGTTGATGACCTTTGAGATTCTCTGACCAAAACGCACATACCCGCAAATTCGATGCTTCAAAGTTGAGGGAACCATCTTTCTTGAAAACAAACTCGTGTCCCGGTGCCGGCTGGACTACGGTGCATGAAGTGGTTGTGGGGGATGCGTCAAAATAAGCGCCTAAAGGTTCGTCCAGGCGGGGAATAGCCAAAACCGAGGACGATATAACTGCGTCTCTGAGAGCCACAAAAGCCTTGAATTGGTCGGTTCCTGGTTTTATATCAAGAGGCTGTTTGGAATTTTTGTTCATAACCGCATGCAGGGGTGCAGCAAGGGAGGCAAAATCGCTAATATAAGATCTATATTGCTCGACGAGACCCATGAAGGAGCGCACACCTGGTCGTGTGGTGGGAGTTGCACAATCCCGCACGGACTTCAGGGAATTCTGATCCAAAGAGACGGATTCTCCATCGAAGATTAGCCCGATGTAATGTATCTTGTGCCGGAATAAGTCACATTTAGAGGCGCGACATTTAATCCCTGCTGAGTCAAGAAGATTCCGTACATGACTGACGTGTTGACAATGTTCCTCAAAGGAGTTAGAGAATATCAACACATCATCCACATAGCAGATCGCATATGCCCAAAGAACAGAGGCCAGAACTGTATCCATCATGCGCTGAAAGCTACTCGGCACATTCTTGAGGCCAAAACACGCGCCTTTGGATTGATAACATTGACCACGAGGACCTCTGAAAGCAGTATACTTCCTGGAGGCTTCATCAATCCGGAGCTGATTGAATCCACGTGCCAGATCGAGTGTGGAGAACCATTTGGCGCCCTCAATTGCCCGCACGACCAGCTTGACAAGTGGTAGGCCATATCTATCAGTCTTGGACAATTTGTTCACACCCCGAAGATCCATGCATAGTCGCATTTTTCCTTTCGAGTTATATGCTATCAAGATGGGACATGACCAGGCCGATGTGGCATGTTCTATAGTGCCTTGTTCAAGCCAGAGCTTGATTTCCTTCTCAGCAAATTCCAACTCGACCCGGTTTAACTCTCGGTTTCTCCAGAAAACAGGGGACGCCTTGGGATCCACCTCGATGATGTGTTGAAAGTTGGGGATGAGACCAGATCTTTCCAGTTCTTCCTGCCATTCTAATGAGCGCAAGAGAGCCTCTGCTTGATCTGCTTGTTCTGGAGATGCAAATTTCGTGGCAGCCCGCATACGCTTGACAATGTCATCAACACTGGCTTGCGCGGACACATCAGATCCTAGAGCAGATTGAGTAAGTTTCACTGCTGTTCCGTTCTTGAGAAGCAATTTGCTCAAGTCTGACAGTAATGGAGAGGATGTAGTGTTTGTTGGATCCTGAGTTGTCGATGATGTAGAGGATGCTGGGGCCGGAATGGCTGCGGCTGCTGTAGGAGAAAAGGGTATCACCTGGATATCTGATACAGTACCAGAGGAGTCTGCAAAGACCTTTGCACCTGTCAGAAACACTATGAATCTTATTAAGCTGGTGATATTTATTGATTAGACTTGAGGTGCGTCAGTGATCATACATGCATGAGCCAGGCCTGATGCCTGGACTGTGCCCATACTCTGACATTTCTGATGGGCAGCTATCCTCCCTAGCGGCGGGATAAGCCTCCATGCAATGCTCGGTAATCCTGGACAGTTGTCGTCCGAGAAGAGCGACGAAGTGGCTGCTGATGCAATGGTACACCTGGTAATTGTGGGAGTGGTGCAGGGTTCGAGCGAGTAGAAACGCGAGGTGCAACAGGAGATGGGATGTCGACTGGGAAAGCTGGGGCAGGGTTGCCAGCTATGACCTCTGGAGCACCTGCAGGTGAGACTAGCCGAGCAACATCATTCAGTGGTGTGAGTAAGGCCTCGGGATAAAATAAACGATTGTATTCTCGTACCAACTCAGCAGCATCAGACAACTGAGACGACTCCTGCCATTGGACATATGAAGGTGAATGAGCATTGTAACCTTTGTACTCTACTAGATATTGCAATTCACCTGAGGGAAGTTTCTGGTGTTTAAGAATGCGCGACAATTCGTATTCGCCCTCTGGTAGCTCTACATGAGAAATATGCGCCTGCTTCACTTGACTAACATGACGATGAACGAACCCGCGATTACCCATTAAATGTCTGAGAATCAGTTCGGTGGGTGAAGATACAAAGACGACTTCCAAAGGATCAGAGAAAAAGGGGGGAAGAAGTGAGCCTCCAGCAAACGCATCAGTCTGAAATTCTCGGGCAAACACAATATCACCTTCAACAAAAGTGTGTCGAGGTAAGGGTAGAGCCTGGCCATGTCTAGCGATGTGAGCATCATCCTGCTTGGCCTGATAATTCCTGAGACGCTGCTCGACAATATCCGTAATAGCTGTTAGCTGACGAAGGTGCTCGGACAAAGTCCGGTCCAATCCTGGTAAGGAGGCAGCTTCCCGAATCCCATCGGCAACAGCAGATGGAGGAGGAAAACCGAATATCACCTCGAATGGGGAAAATCCCGTTACCTTGTTAGGATGTGATCGCCACACAGCAGTAATGTAAGGGAGAACCAAGGACCATGATTCAGAGATGTCAAACTGGGCAAGATTGGATTTCACGATTTCTTTGAAAGTTCCTATGGCACGTTCGACAGCTCCATTGGAGCTCTGATGTTTGGGAGCAGCAACTTGAAACTGAGCACCCATCAAATTACAAAAATCATTGAGGACCTGTGATGTCAATTGGCTGCCCGCATCCGCCTGCACAAGCCGGGGATGGGTCAGAGCAGTTGGATAAACGACCTGAATGTACCCCCGCGCGAAATCGCTAGCATCAATTTGATTGGCGGCCTTGGGCACATAATAAAACATCAGATCCTTTGAAAACATATCAAGATATGCTATAAGCGACTGGTTTGGGTGAATGGGTATGACATCCATTCCCAGGTGACTAAACCTAGAAGCAGGAGTGGCACCATGAAGTGCACGAGAGCGAAGCTGATGGTCATACTTGCCAGCATTGCATTCCTCACAAGATAAGCACCAGGACTTGATGTCAGAGGTCATGTCCATCTTCTCGTCCTCGGATTTCCATGTTGCAAAACGGGAGATATAACTAGCAGTACGAGGCCCTCCAGCATGACCAGCCTCAGTCAACGAGGAGTGGACAAGGTATGTGAGAGGTTTCTGCAATCGCAATGGAAC
>JAUVCJ010000101.1 GCA_030595765.1 Thermoplasmatota archaeon
ATGGTTCGTATCTGAAATGCTGATTCATCTGCGGAGTTTGCGATGAGATCTAGGTTCTCTACGATGTTTAGCAGGTGCATTACTCCAATCGGTTCGAGCCCGAAGTCCTCAGAGTAGAGTCGCCTGCGAAGCTTGCGCTCCAATACGTCTGCTTCTTCTTCCATGACCTTGATGCGCCCAACAATCTCGTAAATACTGTCCGCTCGCTCCACCTCACAATTGGCGTTTTCTGAGCGATATCCACCTGGGGACTTTCCAGAATCAAGACGTTTGCAGTATCCCATGACAGAGCCCTCGTAGAGGTTTACGAATTCAGAGCAATCACTGCAACGCTTGTTCAGATGGGTATGGAACAGGTGCAATGCTTCGTCAAGAAGCTCCACTGAAGAGGCGACTGCCCTTGTGAGTGCCAGGATATCATCCTTTAATGCCAGAGGAATTGGAGTTTTCCGCATCTCAAGCAAGAAAGCTACATCTTCGCAGAGGTCAGGAATGAAATCCATTTTGTTCAGGAGCTGGAGCGCCATTGCCTGCCGCTGGGTAATCCCTTTGGTCTTTGTCCATCTTCCTACAAGGATCTTGTATACATTGTCTGCTCGGCTTTCCATCTCGGCTATTTTTTCAATTGATGTGGCAACAGCCTCAAAGTCTGCATTGCAAAATTGCTCGATGCCCTGCTCAAGGGTCAATACACATTTCTTTGCTATGCGGGAATGCTCAATGATTAGATCCAATCTGAACTCCATGCTCAACTCACCGGCGGCGGCAATCAACCTCTTGGATATAAGTTTTACGGGTATGCAGTGTAGCCCAAAGAGTAATATTTCTCTTTTTTACTACATCCTCCTGACTAGCGAATCTCTTTACTAATGAATAGTTTTCTGTAGCGGATGCTCTTTGCTAATAGATTCAGGCCACCTAGCTGATATTTTCTGCAGATCGGTTAAATTGAACAGGTGTGCTTGAACGCTCTAAATAAAATCAACTAGAGCGAAAGCAATAAGGTGGGCATTCACCAATGCAGAGGTATCCCTGTTTTACTGGGTGAACGTCTCGCCCTTCTCGTAGTTCTCTTTGACGTATTTGAGAAGCATTTCACGGTTGCGTCTAAGGTGTGACTCATACCAATGACGTACCAGCTCTCCAAGGATCTCATGAATCTTATTGAAGCTAACTCTGGTGATGTTTTGGTCATAGAGTACCTGCTGTGTGAAGATGCGCTTCCATCCAGAAAACTTGTAGTAATGTTCGCCCTCGCAGTACTCAAAGACCAGGCGCAGATGTGTGGTTTCCTTGTTGTAGTACCACATCTTCAAGGAATCTCCCATCCTGCCCTGATCGGCAGTCCTGTCGGTCAGGCTGATGTTGTTGACGGTTGAGAAGTCAAAATTGCTTTTAAACTCCCACTCGTCAGGGAACTCCTTAAACAGTGCAAATGCACCGTGGCTAGGTTCCATCGTGAAATGGATGCCCTCTTTGTTGAACCGTGTCCAGATCTTCCAGAAATCCTCAATGAATGTCTGATTAATCTGAGCCTTCTGGGAGTTGTATTCTCCCATGTCGGAGATTATCTCCACGGTCTTCTTCTCGAGCTCTTTGTCCAAGGCTTCGAACCAGTCATCAGCCATAGTAATCCTCAGCCTCGGGATGTAGCTCCGTAAATATATAGCTTACTGTGAGATTTCAAGTTCGACGTGGTTGGAAAATCACCTTTTTTTGAGCATAAATGCCAACAGTTCGGTGAAATCGGACTAGATATATATAATAATCATCATAGACACTTATGTGAATCCAATATAACGTATATATATGGTCGGCTTCTAGGGATGTAATAGTGCAGAGAGTAGATTATGTTTCCTTCTGTGCGCCGTGATTTGGAACGGGAGTGCCCAAAATGGCAGAAGAGGATGATAAGGACCTGATCGGAGATTTCCGCAAGAGATGGGCCAAGAGAGACCCAGAAGAGGCCAAGCCCTCGGAATCTTCAGGAGGAAAAAGCGCCTTTTTGTCCGAACTATTGTCCAAGATGGAAGCCACTGAGGGGACTCCACAAGCTGATGAAGATGGAACCAAAGCTCCCGATGCTCCCTCTTCAGATCAAACTCCAGACCCTTTCACAGATGAGCGACCCATACAAGAACCAACACCTTTTGAAAAGAGACCTGACATGCCTGGAGATCCTCAAAACATCGAAGGGACAGATCCCTTTGGGGAAGATCACATTGGGGAAGATCACATTGGGGAAGATGGTGTTGGAGGCGATGCTACTGGAGACGATGACTCAGGAGAAGATGTTCAGGACGCATTTGCCAAATACGAGGAAAGCCTGGGACAGTATGACCAGAGAGAGAGTGGCAAGCCGGTTTCAGCCCAGGGCGAGGAAGATTCTCAAGAGGGCCAGGACGGCTTCGCAGAGGATGATGAGCTATCTATTGCCTCCGAGGAGGAAGGCCAGGATGCCTTTTCCTCATTGTCAGTGGAGGAGTCTCTGGATGATATGTCTCTGGAAATTGGTGTGAAGGGCGCAAAGGAAGAAAAACCAGTGTCCTTGGGAATTATTCCCACTCCAAAGAAAGGCCTGACAAGCACAGCCCTAGGAAAGAAAGGCCACATCAATGGCAAAGGCCTCACTAATGGAAGGGGAGAGGTCAATGGTTTAAAGAATATCAAGGGCAGGACAAATGGGCTTACAAACGGGCTGACCAATGGTTTGACCAACGGGCTCACGAATGGACTGACTAACGGCTTAAGACATGTTCGAAGAGGCATAGTCAATGGTCTTTCTGATGGTCTAATCAACGGTAACGGCCTTACAAATGGCCTAAGGGTCAGAACAGGAGCGGTTGTTACCCACCGTAGCTCCAATGCCATCCTCTCGTTCTTCGTGTTCATACTACTGCTGTTTGCTCCGTTCTTCATGATATTGTTTGTTCCAGGCCCGCCTGGGCATGTAATCGTGGATGGAGCATTCAATGACTGGTCTGGGGTGGAGACGTTCATGGATGAACCCACTGACCCGGGATACAACGCCAATATCGATCTTGTGAATTTCACATTGGAGCCTTCCCAAGATTATCTTTCTTTCTATCTAAAGGTAAAAGGATTGCTCTTTGAGGGTAACATCAGAACCCGTGTAGTAGATACCATCCAGATATTCCTGGACACCGACCACAACCCCGATACTGGATACCTGATCGAGGATTTGGGGGCGGATTACATGATCAGGACCACAGGGTGGGACTACAAGATACATAGCTCCCAACTGTTCAGCTACAATGCCAACACTCAACACAACTGGAATGGATGGAACTCCAAAAATGCGATACGCTCGGCTGTTACTGGTGAGGAATACGAGGCTCAAGTCACCTACATGGACTTGGGCATTGGCAGAAACACTCAGGTCAATGCACTGTTCCACACCCTTGACTGGCGCGGCAATTCCGATATGTCCGATTTTGCGATATCCAACATGCCTGGAATATTGCTGGTGAACAGCCAGTCCGTTACCCCTGGGCTCATTGATGCAGGAGCAGAGGATGTTCCAATGCTGAGACTGGAATTCAAGGCTATTTCCAGCCAGATCGTCATGGGCTCCATCACACTGGAGAAGCTCGGAGGGGTGCCAGATTCAGAGCTTGGTCTTGTGAAGCTCATGAAGCCTAGCAATCCCAATGGGTATGACCCTGCAACAGCTATGGAGGTTGATAGAGGACATGTTCAGGACGACGGAATCACCATCCATTTCATCAATCCCATGATTATCAAACCAGGGGAGGACTTAGTGATCTATGTTACTGCGTCCATTTCTCCTGGCGCTACCTCTGGCCAAACTTATGGGCTAGGGCTTGCAAATCCCGATTCAATATCAATAATGAACGGCACGATCAGCTTGAATAGGCTTAGCCCCCAGGAGGACAGAACAGAGGTTGCCTATATTGGAGCCATTCCGACAGAGGTAATGATAGATGGAGCATTCGCGGACTGGAACTATGCCAGCACCTTCAGGGACACTGTCTATTCCCAACAGAACGTGGACCTTTCCGACTTTGGAGCTTCTTCTTCCACTGATGGAGTATCTTTTCTCTTACAGGTGGATAACGTGATGATGGGCGGCACTGCAGTGCCATGGTTGAACACAGACGTGGTTTCCCCAACCGATGTCGTTCAGACCTATGACTCTGATTATGATGGTGTCCCTGATGAGCATGACCCCCACCCATACGATTTTAACAACGATGGTGAGGACGATATCGATACATGCACCATGGTGGGCACAACCGCAGGAGACGTCCCATCTTGTGATATTGATAAGGATGGTGTCAGGGATTATGACCCACGACTTGTGGGAGTGATCACCAACCTGGACGAACTTCTCACAACCGTAATACCCACAGGCGCAGAGAGTGGTTTCCCACCTGAATACCAGGGCCAGAGCGTTTCCATCTTTATTGGCTACCGCCCAACAGTCATCCCAGAGGTTCCAGAGGCCGTTAATGGTGAGGATCAGGCAATTGTGTTCCTGGACATCGATTTGGATCCCACCACTGGCTATGCCGCAGGTGAGATCGGTGCTGACTATGCAATAGAGATCACTGGAAAGTGGGGCGAGTTATTCTCCAATAGGTTAATGCTATTTTCTGGTGGGAACTCAACTGACTGGGCATGGACAGAACAGGCTCAGCTACCTGCGGCACTGGACATGACAAGGCTTGAGGTGCAGATCCCTGTGGCCAACCTGACACTTGGAACATTCCAGGCCTATATCTACATCACAAACTGGAACCACGAGCAGGAGGATTATTCTCCATTTGCGTTGGAGATGGATGATACCGGGGCAGTACGCCCTATAACCCGCTCGACCAGGGCACCGTTCCCTGTAACGGTTTATGGAGCTATATTGCAAACTGGCTCCCTTCTGGATGGAGCTTTTGTCACGATCACCATTGCCAATGACACTGGCCAGAGATATTACAACCTAAGCTATGCTGACCCCAGCAACACCATCAATTACTTCAACAATTCAGTAACGGTCAATGATGGCGACTTCATATTCGTTAACGTAACTCATGAGAACTGGGCAGGCTCGGCCTGGGCTGTAGCTGAGTTAGCTGAGGCGACCTATAAGATAAATGTAACCCTGGATGAGAATCCGCTTCTAATAACAGAAGTGCAGGACTCTCCCAATATCGCTGAGCGGATGGAGGTATACAACAATGGTAGCTCCACCCTAGATATCGCCGGTCATTACTTGGTGACTGAAGACCAGGCCTTTGGCATTTCAACACTTGGAGCAAACCCTGGTTTCTTGGCACCAGGAGAGGTAGATTTCCTTAACGTCAAGCCGACCGAGAATACACTAGGGAACGAGGCCGACATAGTTAACCTGGTCAATAATCTTGGATACTCCTACGACATGGTAGCATATGGTTATGAGGGCACCAGCCCTGATCCCTTGCTTGGAGAGTCCATTGCCAGGAATCTCACGACTTCAGAGTTCAACAGGGAGCCTACCCCGAGCTTTGGCACTGTTCAGGACATCGAACCCAGGAGCTGGAACTCCGAGGTAGTACTGAATGAGGTACTGGCCAGCACTACCTACCCTAACCAGCGATATGTGGAGCTTTATTATTCTGGCTCAGGATCCCTGGACATAGGTGGGTTTAAAATTGTGGTGGATGCTGAGTACAGCATTCCTGCAGGAACCACCCTTGATTCCAATCGCCGATTCTATGTTCTGGATAATAGAGAGGGCCTATTCCCTGCCAGTTTCGACCTTGACGCCTCGGCTGACAATGTCTATCTGTACAACTCTAGCGGATACCTTTTAGATGAGGTAGGGTGGACAACTGCCGTTACAAGAGGCACCTCCATTGGCAGGATACAGAATGGAATGGGTGAGCTTATCGGCTTCGACGATTATTCATCCTACTCTGCCGGATGGGACCTCAGCATGGATGCAACACTGATGGAGTCCAATGCCCAAGCCCTTCCAGAGCTTTCCAATATCACAGGAGAGGATAGAGAGGATGGCTTTGGATGGTCTATTGCCAGCACTGACGACCTGGATGGCGATGGATTCCCCGATATCCTTGTGGGAGCACCATATCACGATGTGTTCAATGGCACCAGATATTATCTGCTGGATGTTGCAAGTCCGGTTCCAGGGAACGAGTCCATGAGCACTGATGGTATCAATGGTGGGCCTGGTTGGATCCAGGTTCCCGACACCTCCCCAACACAGGATAGGTTCAGCTCTTGGATGAGCCAGAAGTACTCAAGCACAGTAGACCTAAACGGTAACTGGCAGTTCAATATCACCATCAATCCAATGGGCTTAGGAGCAGGCGCAAGTGCCTTCCTTTATGCCAAGGCTTATGTTTACAAGTCAACTGGAACATCCAGGCTCCTTTTCGAGACCGATTTGGATGACGTGGATCTCGGAACGGTCTTTGGACTTACGGATATCGTATGGAACCATGAGTTCCTGAGCGAGAGCCCGGTAATCAGGCCTGGCGATAGGGTGCAGGTGGAGATATGGGCGTACAAGGCAGTTATTGGCAGTGGCGTAGGGGGATACGAGCTTTATTACGACGACCTTGCCGGTCCATACGAATCGAATGTGGTCGTCCCTGAGACCAAGCTGGACGCTGGAGCGGTCTACATGTTCAGCGGCTCCAAGCACGCTGGAGGAGCCCTTCAGTCCAAATACGCTGATGCCAAGTTCACAGGCGAGCATGCAGGCGACCTCTTTGGCTGGTCACTTGATGGCATTGCTCCGTATGGTGGCGATTTCCTTCCATCGGTTGTCAGCGAGACCGAGGACATGAACGCTACTGGCACGAACGGACAGCGTAAAATTGTGCGCACCGATGAAGGCGACATCTACGTGGTCTTCAGGAAGCTAGATAATAATATTCCATCCACTTATAGGATATATTTGGCAGTTTCAGAGGATGATGGCGCAACCTGGTCAGATCCAGCTTTTGGTAGCCTGGCAAGCACTCCAGGGCTTGGCTGTGAGGAACCCACAATGGCAATCGATTCCCACAATGTTATGAATCTAGCATGGAGCCAGGATAATGGTGGTGGGTCATGGAGCATTTATTACACCACCTACAACCCGGCATCTGGGTGGGGCGGAATCTCTATGATATCCAGCGTAGGAATAGGTGCTGGCGATGCAGCCATTGCAGTCAATTCCAGTGATAATCCAAGCGTTGTCTATGCGGAGGCCAACATAATCAAGCATACGTTCTATGATACAACGCTGGGAGGATGGCAGGTTCCTACTAAGGTATCATCGGGAGCTACCTCACCTGACTTCTCACCCAGCATAAGCTTCAATGGCTCGGATGTATTGCATGTTGTCTGGAACGGCTGGGATGCCACGAACATGATCGACCAGATCTATTATGGCAACGGAACCTTTACAGGTGCATCTTACTCATGGTCTGCACAAGTCCTTATTACCTCATCCACGTGGGAAGATTCCAAGAGACCCTGCATTGCAGTGGATCAGAATCAGATCGTCCATATAGTCTATGTGACCGACCAGTCCACTAACTACAAGGTTTTCTATACCAACTCTACTGATATCTGGCCTACTATGGGGCAGCCCATTTCCGAGGGCGGTTCCATGATGGACCTTAACGAGCCTACAATAGCTCTTGATGATAATGGCCTGCCTCATTTCCTCTGGTGGGGCGCTGATTCTAATGTTTACTATGGTTATCTTGGCGGCTCTACCGAATATCAGTTATCCAAGGATGGCAAGAGCAAGTACCCTACCTCCAGATGGAGCTATTACAACAACCCATCAACCGACAACTCCAATGCAATGGACTTTGTCTTTACGCGGGAGAACAGCTTTGAGGTCACCTTCAATAACATACCTTACGCAAACCAG
>JAUVCJ010000012.1 GCA_030595765.1 Thermoplasmatota archaeon
ATTGGGTAATAATGACTGGACCGATGGCGAGGAATACTATCTTGAGACACTTCTGCCTACCGGCCATTACACATATCGTTTTGAGGCTGATGATGGAACCGACCCTGCTAGATATCCATCTTCAGGAGATATTGACGGCGTTACCATTGGTGGTTCCGAGCTCTACCTGACTGGGCCTGGTGTGACACCTGATCCCGGAATTCGTTCAGATACCTACAACTACACCGTTACCTACTGGGATGCAGGAAATGAGATGCCCACCTTCATACGGGTTTATATTGACGCCGTGGCTTTTGATATGACAGAGCAAAACTCAGCTGACAATGATGCCAGGGACGGTAAAGGGTATTTCTACACCACCACACCTCTCAACAGTGGTGCACACACTTTCTACTTCGAGGCCAGCGATGGCACCACAACTAATACCACTGTTCTGATGCCAGGTCCTCAGGTAAATTATATGCCCACCCTGACAAATGCTAAAATTTCACTCATAACCGGAACGCCAGCCACTATTTTCACCTATGAGGTGACCTACACAGACCTTGATGGGACTGCACCTACTGTGTTGAACCTCAATATTGATGGCGCAGGTTCAATTGGCATGACAATGACCAGCGGTGCCTATGACACTGGGGCAGTATACCAGCATACCACAACTCTTGGACCTGGCACACACAACTACTATTTTCAGTTCAGGGATAACTTTGAGATTGTGACCACAGCCACCTTCGACGGCCCACTGGTGGAGGATTATGGTGTGGATATGCGCAATGATGTTGCAGCAGAGGAAGACCCTATTATTCTCGCCGATTTTGAAAGAGGGAATGTCACACAATATTATTTCTGGATTAAGAACTCAGGGACCCTCAACGACACTTTCGAGATAACATCCAGCGGTCTCTATAGTGACTTTGTGACCAACGTACCCTTCCAGGTGGCCCTAGAGGCCAATGAGTGGAGGTATGTTCCAATAACTGTAGACGTTCCAGTAGGGGAAAATACTGGTTTTAAATCCTTCTCCATCAGCGCAATCTCCCAGAATGATCCAAGAGGCACTCCAGCCTCTGACATCTTGAACTTCCAGGTGGAAGTAATATACGAGCATTGGGGAAAGGTTACCGTTCTTGATGGCCCTGCCAAAAGCAGTGAACCCTTCAATGTAGTGACCTATCAGTTCAAGGTGACCAATATGGGCACCACAAGCGATAGCAATGACTGGTTTGAGTTAGCTCTAAGCGGAACTCATGCAGGTTGGGCCAAGCTTTACTACTCCGGTTTCGAAAGTTACGAGGAGTTCATAGCCTTTGGCGGCTCCAAGACCTTCGATCTGGAGGTTACGCTTCCAGCTATGCAACTCCCGGAGGTATTCGTGATCACCATCAACACCTCCATCAAGAACCATGATTACCGATTTTACCTGACTGACCTTACTACAACCATCCTGCCGATCTACGAGATCGAGCTTCACCCACCTGCAAGCGCTGACCTCAGCGAGGATCGCACAACAGGCGAGAACGCGGTCTACGACCTGCGCCTGAAGAACGATGGAACAGTGATTGATGACTATGATTACGAAGTGTACCTTGATGGAGGCCTACTGGCACCTGCAGGGCTCTGGAACCCAACTCTGGCACCAGGCCTGACAGGTATCGGTTTCGGAGTGCTACTGGACTACACCCTGACCCTCACGATACCAGCAGGAGAGGCAATAGGCGATTACGATGTCACCTTGAAGGTATGGAAGAACACAGATGCAGCAGTGTTCACCACACTTGATATGAACCTGACGATCAGCCCAAGCTATGGAGTTGACCTGACATACGTGCCCCAGTCCCTATCTGGAGGGCCAGGCGACTCGCTCATACCCTTTGGCTATTCTGTGAACAACACAGGCAACACAAATGACAATATCACACTGCAAGTGACCGGACTGCCTGGTGGGTGGACTGTTACGCTTGACCAAACATGGGTCAACCTGGCAATGTGGGAGCAGGCCTTGGTAGGAATGACGATCAATATCTCCACCACTGCCACCAACGGCACCCACTGGATAACCGTGACCGGCACCTCGACGGCAGATCCCACCAAAATAGATTCCATCACCTTCAGCGTTGTTGTGACCAAGACCTTCGGCGTCCAGGTTGAGCCGCAGGACACTACAGGTGAGGCCACGCCACTGTACACCACATCGATGCTGATACTTGTCAGGAACACAGGCAACAGCCTGGATAGCTTCGACATGGGCTTCTGGATGGATGCCTCTGCCAATGACAACATGACCTTCATCGGGTTCTCCAATACCACACTGGAAATTGCGGCTAATGGCTATGGATTCACCACTGTGGCGGTTCAGACCAAACAGGGCGCACTGGCAGGTGATTACACTTTCTGGGTCAACGCCACCTCTCAGAACGGGAGCGTTACACATGGAGCACCTGTAACTGTGACAGCCAATCTGGATGCTTTACAACTGACCCCCATGACAAGTTTCCAGGCCGGACTCCCAGGCGCCACCCTAATGTATCAGATAGAGGTGCAGAACACTGGTGATGGCCTCTATGATTTCAAGCTTTTTGCCACTCCATCTGCATACTTAACAATAGTATGGGATGCAGATACCATCACACTGGCTCCAGGCACCTCAGGAAATCTATCTCTCACCGTGACAATAAATGCGGATACTCCAAGCGGCTTAAAATCTACATGGATAAATGGCACCACCACAGCCACCAATGTCACTAACATCTGTTTCAGCACCGAGATTACGACCGCCGTGCAGGTTGTTAAAAAGGTCAACCTTACCGAACCAGTTCTTACAGGTGATATGGTGCCTGGAGGAACCCAGACCATCTCTGTGAATGTTACGAACGAGGGCAACAAGGCCGAGTCAGTCAGTTTTGAGGTATGGTGGGATACAACACAGATGCTTGTAATAGATTCAGGCAATTATCTCTCCATAGCAAAAGGAGAGACAATAAGGAATAATATCACTTTCAAGGTTCCGACCAGTGCACCCTTCCAGGACGAAGGCAGCCATTCAATCAGGTTGATAGCTAAGATAGGCGTCAGCACCGACCAGGAGGACATGAACGTTCTCATAGATGAGGTATGGGACTACAACCTGCCAACAGGTCCTGTGGATCTTGGAACCCACGACCCTGGAGTTGACCTGGTTGAGGTATTCAGCCTCCAGAATGCAGGTAATGGTGATGACATTTACAGCATTGGTTTCGTATTGGTGGATCCATCAGCAACTGGTGTCACAGCCTCGGTAACCCCAGGCTCCAGCCCAGCAGTACTCACCCAGGGAACCACTGACTTTTCCCTGACAATAACCCTAAGCGGCGTTGCAGTGGCAGGCACATACGACATAACTGTGAATCTAACATCAACCGAATCCGGCATCAACAAGAGCGTGATGTTTCAGGTAACTGTGAGCTCCTATTACGACACCCAGGTTAGCGGTTTCAACAATGTTGTATCAGGCGAGCCAGGCCAGACCAAGAGCCTGAAAATTGACCTATTCAATGCCGGAAACACTGGTGACGATGTTGACATCGTTGTGTTCTGGAAGTCGGACTGGACCGTTATAGGCACCAGCTTGGATGTGTTGGCACCCATGGGTGCAGTTACCATTCCAGTAAACATTGACATTCCAGCAGGAGTAGCTAATGGAGCACATGATATCGTGGTTAACATTACCTCCAATAACGACCCGACAAAGACATCCTCGTTGACCACAACCGTAACAGTCCAGCAAGTGTATGCGTTTGCAGTTACAGGCAATACCATTCAGGTAAACGGCTACCCAGGAGATGTTCTTGACTTCTCTGTGACAGTTCGCAATGATGGCAATGGGTTCGACACATTCACACTGGAGCTTTCAGGCCTGGGATTGGGTGTTCTGGACTCAGGCATCATAAGCATGAACGCAGGCGACTTTAACACCTCAACCCTGTCATTCACCATACCAGCAGGCACAACTTCGGGGGATTATCCGCTTACCCTAGCTGTTACCTCAAGCGATGGGGTCACAACAGCGGCCGTCACTCCTGACCCGATAGCCGGGATCGGCCAGGTATATGGTGTGACCCTTGTAGAGGTCGATGCCATAGTAGGCGACCCTGGAGAGACCATAACCTATGATGTTCAGGTCACCAATGATGGCAATGGCGACGACATTGTCAGTTTCGCAGTGCTCTGGGAGGGCACCCCGCTCTCATTGGCTGGTACATTGATTCACCCAGTAGCGCAGGGAGTTACCACCACAGTGACCCTGACATTTACCGTGCCCAATGCCCAGCCAGCCTCTTCCGAGGGCGGCCACAGCGTTGAGATCGCAGTTGCATCTGATGACTCAAGCGTCACCGACTCCATCATGGTGGTCGGAACCGTCAATCAGATATTCGGCCTGGACATATTGAACATGGTTCCAGCCCCTGTAAAGACTGGCTATGCTGGAGACATGGTGAATTACACAGTTAACATACTGAACACCGGCAATGGTAATGACACCTACACTCTGAGGCTCAGCGGCTTTGGGCAGGCAAATCTAGCCACAGGCACAACCACACAGGTGACAAGCAACGGCATAATGACCGAGTATCTTTTCTTCATGATACCTGTTGATGCAATGGTAGGCGACGAAGGGCTGACCTTGTATGTCACCTCAAGCGATGGATTGACCTCTGAGATCGGAGCAGCCATAACCACTGTCCTACAGACCTATGGCATATCGATCGCCACCACCGATTCCATCATTGGAATTCCTGGAGACCTGGTTTCCTTCGATGTGCAGCTAACCAACAATGGAAATGGAGCCGATACCGTCACCTTCAATGTGACGTGGGATGGAGCACCCATCACCCTGACAGGCAGCCCGATCTTTGCAAATGCAGCAGGCAGTACGATCATTGTCCCACTGAACTTTTACATACCAACCCAGCTTCCAGCAGCGAATGCCTCCAACCATGCAGTGAACATAATGGCTAGATCCACAGATGCCACCAAGACCTCATCGCTGAACATCGGTGCAACAGTCACCAAGGTGTACTCGGTTGGGATCATAAGCTCCCCATCAAGCGTTAGCGGCAATCCTGGAGATGTTTTGACCTTTATGATACAGGTAATAAATCATGGAAACAGCGCTGATGCGATATATGTAGGGCTAGGTGACACTAGATATGGAGGATTTTTGGTAATTGATGATGACAGTGTTGAAGTGCAGGCAGGCAGCAGTAGGATTGTCCAACTCCATTATACTCTGTCTACTGGAGCGATTCCAGGAGCAATTCCGTTTTCCATACAGATATGGTCTCAGGGTCACAAGAGCACTACATTGGTTAGCAACTCTACCGAGGCCGTGGTCAATTCGATATATGCAGTATCCACCTTGGATAATTGTGACTTGAGCATACTGCCTGGTGTTGTTGCCTCCTACACGGTCAGAGTTAGTAATGATGGGAATATGGACGATAGTTATCTAGTCAGTCTCACCTGGGATGGAGGAGTTATCGGAGTCTATAATCAGGTGGGTAGCAACATTGACATATACTCTCCAAGGGACATCATCATTGATTTCATGGTGCCTGCAGATGCCTTGACAGGGACTCATAACATCGTTGTAACTGTGATGTCCATGAACAGCACTGCTACCAGTTCATTTGCGGACACTGTAGTGGTCCTACCTACTCATGAATGGTACATGGATGCATCCATTTCTGAATCAGGAGTTCCAGGAGATACAGTTGCGTTGAACATACTGGTTCGAAACGATGGCAATGGCCCTGATAACGCCTTCCTTAACGTGTCTGCATTTGGGATCACGAACTCTACAACCATTACACTTGCAGTGGGAGAGACAGCTGTGTTCAATTATTCATATGTCATTCCCGACACCGCTCAGGCCGGATTAGCTGAACTTCTAGTCAATGTTGATACGTTCGGAACCACAATGGGCACTGAAACTGAAATCGTTGACTTGGCCATCCTGCAGGTCTATTCAGTGTCCTACACTGCGTATGGCTCGCTTTCTGGTAGCCCAGGAGATACAATATCAATGCTTATTTCCGCAACCAATCATGGGAATGCTCCGGATACCATAATGGCTCAGGCATTCTGGAATGACCCTCAAGGCCCGATAATGCCCTTTTCAGGAGTTGTGGGATTGTTTGATACAATACCGGCCTTCTCCACAAAGGACGTGGGCGTACAGTTCCTTGTTCCATACAGTGCAGAGGCTGGCGTTTCCTTGATCCATTTTGTAATCATCTCAGAGGATGGTAATACCAGTGATTCTAAGGATCTGTTCATCACCGTGGACGTGATCAGAGACCCCTATCTGGTAGGTGGGAGTGTAATAAGCAGCGCCATTCCTGGCACATTGGCCACCTATGATGTCACTGTTGTTAATGACGGTAATGATGTGGAGAGCGTTGTTGTTGAGCTTTCCTCGCTGGACATGCCTGACTTGGGCACCTCAGCAACCCTGACAGTGGAGCCAGGAACATCTGACCAGGCAATTCTGAGCTTCCTTGTACCTACATCGGCTTATGCCGACACCTATTCGCTGAAGGTCCAGATGACGATAAATGGGGAGCCATACGGGGTGCCTCTGACACCGGAGTTCCAGGTGGAGATGGTGCGCAACACAACCATCACTGCTGGTGGTACAACACAGATATCGGGGTTGCCTGGCAAGAGAGTGTCCATTACCCTGCCTGTCCATAACCTGGGCAACGCACCTGCCAGTCCTGACATCTCGATACTGTGGGACGACCTGGAACTTGCTAACCCACTGACAATATCTGGCAACGAGGTCCCGCCATTTACCAGCAAGAACGTCATAGTGAGCTTCATGCTCCCATCCAGTGGTCCAGCAAGCTATGCAGGAGCACACGAGCTGGTCATAACCACCATCCATGGAGCTTCATCATCAAGCAGGACCATGACAGCGCTGCTCGAAGAGTACAGGAATTTCCAGATGGCAACCACTGCTACCCAGCTTTCCTCTGACATGGGCCTTACCAGGGTGTTCACCATGACTGTCAAGAACTATGGCAATGTGGAGGATCATTTCAAGCCTGCTTACTCTGCCTCGACCCTCAACACACACTGGGCCAGCGTAGAGCCAGACAACTTCACTCTGCTACCTGGCGACTCGATGAGCATCCAGTATAGGATCCAGGTACCGACCGACATAACTGATGCCGTGACTGGTGATTATGTGTTCACAGGAACCCTAACATCGCTGGGCATGGATCCTTCGGACAAGAACAACACCAAGAGCCAGAACTTCCTGCTTCATGTGAACGAGCAGGCAGGAGTGGAATTGACCACTGCCCAGGACCAGGTGAGCTTTGACCCGAACCTTGATTCCACTGCCGAGCTTGTGATACGTGTTCGCAACACTGGGAACGGACAGACCAGACCAAACTTCGTACCCCAACAGTATCTGGACTTTAGCACCATGCCTATACTTGAGCCTGGAGAGTTCAAGGACGTTACTGTGACAGTAAGCCTGCCAACAACGTTCAAGGAGGTCAGGCATTCGTTCACGGTGACTGCCAACTCTGTTGGCGAAGGTGGAGATACTGCCCAGGACGGCTTGGGATTGTTCGTCAATGTGCTCAAGCCAAACATCGCTCTGCTCAGGGTCAGCTCATCCAGCACCGACCTTTACACAGGCGATATCGTTACGCTTTCCTCGACAGTAAATAACTCTGGCAACGGCTACGCCCGCAACATCAAGGTGAACTTCTTGTACAATGGTGTCCAGATAGGCTCCACCATCACTCTGGACCTGCCACCAATGTCCAGCCAGGTGGTTTCCCTAAGCTGGGCAGTTCCTGAAGGCAGTCATACCATCAGCTCCAAGGCATCGTTGTCTGGAGTTTCGGTGGATGAGAGCACCCTGGATCGAACCATCAAGGCTCGTGAGGGAAGCTGGATAAATGTTCTGACAAGCGACGACTCCTTCTTCCCGCTCACTGTAGGAATGCTTCTTGGCTTCCTTGTGGGGCTGTTCATCCTGGCCATCCTGGTGGTAAGGCGCAGATCTCTTGAGAGAGAGCTTGAAGAAGAACGTCAGTGGCTTAAGGACCAGCGTGCTAGAGAGGAGGTCGAGAAATACTCCAACCTTGCTCCTGAGGACCTATACCCCGAAGAAGAGCTTTATGAGCAGTCTGAGCTGGAAAGCGGCGAGGGCACCCATCTAGATGCCCCTGACAGCAGCTCTTCCACCCCAGAACCAGAGACCACAACCGTAGGCGCAATGGCAGGCAGAGCAGCAGCTGGCGACGATGAATTCTTCAAGACCTCGGACGAGGTTGAGGAAGAGGCAGTAGCTAGCCTCAAGGTGAAGTGCCCCAACTGCGATGCCATCCATGAGGTTACCTCGACACAGCGCCCGCTCCAGATCCAGTGCGACTGCGGTAAGATACTGATGCTGAAGAAGTAAACCGAGGTTTTTAACAAAAACCTCGACCAAAAATTGGGTGTTTCGGAAGCTCTGCTCCCTCAAGCACCCAGTTCAGGTGAGTTATTGCGAACTCGCTCAAATGGTGTGTTTCGCTTCACTCTCAGCCTTAACTCGGCTCGATGTGTCAGCCTCTATCAAGCACCCAGCTCAGGCCATCAGCCGGAAGGCATGAGGCTTTACAGGTGGACAGGTAAGGCTCTCCTGGTAATATCTAGGTCGATAGAGGCACAAAGGAACTGACCTGTTCATTGAACGCCGCATCACCGCGCGCCAAAGAACTCGAAGAGTTTCTTGGCCTCGACCTCGACCTCGTCCAGAACGGTGTTGAAGGCTTTCTTTAGTTTCTGGAACTGTATCTCCTCGAAGGATCTTGGGTCAACTGGGCACAAGAGCATGCCATTACGCACCACGACCTTGTCTCTTAGGACCTGTAGGAATTTTACGACCTTGTCAAATCCATTGTGGCTTATGAGGTACTCCACTCCGTCAAGGAGTATAACTCCCTGATCGTTTCCGTCAAGGAACTTGTGCAGGGTGCGCGAAAGCTCGAAATCAAGCCGCTTTGCATCCAGGACCTTCACTTCCGTGGTGGCACTGGTGCCGTCTGTAAGCCAGAATATCTGTGACTCTTCCAGTCCATAGTGCTTTTGCACGTTCTTGGGGAACTGCCTGGTTATGCAGAGTGCTGGGTTCCCTTGCTTGAACTGGTCTGTGAATATCCCAAATGCCCGGACGTTATCCACATCAGGGAACAGGTAGGTGCTGGCGAAGTCCATCCCGTATTTCTGGGAATCTCCCGTCTTTTTTCCGCTCTGGTCGCTATCTGACTCCAGGTCAAGCTGGAAGTCCAAGCTCTCAAGGTCTCCAGGCTCCAGATGGATTTTATAATGCTCACCCTCGACCTCTCCTTCAGTGACGAAGCTCTTGTTCAGCAGGCCGGAGACTATGCCTGAAGCGAACCCTTCAAGGAATGGCTTGTTGCCAAAGGAGGTGTCGGGCACCTGGATAATGATCTCTTCCTCCTCTGTCTTGAGAAACTCAAGGCCTGAAAGCCCCAGCTCCCTGAACAGGCACATCGAGACCTTTTCCAGGGTATCAAGGTCTGAGCTCATGGAGGAGAAATCCACCTTGAACTGCCCCCAGTGATGCCCAAACGAGAGTAGCGCATATCGTGCGTTCTCCTCGCTAAGCATTGTCTGAAGCATTTCCATGAGGCTTTCAAGCGATGCTTGAGGTATGGAAAGAAAGCTTGCCTCGATGTCCTTCTGGTTTTGTTGGTCAGCAGGTAAATTTGCCTGGAGCATCAGCTTACCCAAGATGCGAAACGGCTCCATAGCCTCGTCCTGGTCTATGGCAGATACCTTGGCGTGGCCTCCACCATGCTGTTTTGCGAACTTGATGGTTTCCCAGTATGTTACAACCAGTTCCTGGTCGGCCTTGTTGCCAACCACAACGAATGGGATGTTCCCAGCAGTTCGCCTTAAATGATCAACATAACCGTTCAATGCCTCGTAACTCTCCCGGCTGGTCATGTCAAAAACTAGAAGAGCTCCATCGGCGCCGTGAAAATGACTTGTCTGAGTTGGAGATAGCCCCATCTCTCCGGGTATGTCGCTGACCATGAGCTTGAGCTTGTTTTCCTTCTCACCCGAACCTGAGTTTTTCCTGGGTTTACCACCACTCGTGGAGATATCGAACCCGTCATTGAGGCTAACCTCGGCAGGCATGATCCGTACACCCGGGGTAACTAGCTCATCAGTATTGGCGCCACAAAGGTGGGCGATGAGTGTGGTCTTTCCAACCCCCGCCTCCCCTAGAACAAGGACTTTCTTCTGTATTTCCATATTGCTACCTCTAAGAGCCTACAATCTTAAAAGTTTGCTGTAACTAGGTGGCTACTTTGGGAGATGGATGTTTCATATCCTATCAGTATTACAATTCCAATCTCAGTATTCGGAGGCTCCACCGATACGGGTCGAGTCAACTTCCGAGTTCTCAAAGCTCAGATAGATGTCGAAGTAAGCATCGTAAGAGAGCGAAAGAATGTCATTTATGGTCTCGCTCCAGACTGTGCCAGGCCTCAATGTTTCGGTATTTGTAATGGTGACATCGTCAGTCTTGAATCCGTTCGGAGTGTATGAGACCACCCTAAGTTCTACTGTGCCAAGAGGTCTCTGATAATCATCGTTGCATACTGTGATGGTGACATTGAACTTGATCCGGTTGAAGGTATCACGCCATACAACTGGCTCCACCTTGTAAATGTAGAGGTCCTTGATAGCATCCAGGAACACCGGCTCGGTCAGGTCGATGTAGTCCCCCAGGGGGTTTCTGGCCAATATGCTAACTCTTACGGAGGTGTCGTCTGATTCGTGTGCAGAGAGCTCGGTGGAAAGGTTCCAGTAGCTTCCTGGCTCCATATCGGTGTATAGATGCTGGAATACCCTATCTATCACGAAGGGTCCAGAAAGGGATTCTACTGCTATACGGAGGTTCTGCTGGCCGCTCAGATATCTGTTATGCAGCGAAATATTGACCATCACATTTGTGTCGTCGCCATCCTCGAAGAAGTATACAGATGGGCGCTGTGTGAACATCATGGAATCTTCTACTTGCAGCTCGCCTGCATCATTGAACACGGCTGGAGCCATCAGTACAACAGGCTGGAGCAGGACCGCTGAAAAGAGAAGGCCGGATACGATAGTAAGGCCTACCATTCCACTGGCCTGCCACTTTGCGTAGTTGCAGATCTTCTGTAGATGAGGCATACCAGCTTCTTCGCTCATGAACTCCAGCAGTGTGCTCATCCTCCAGAGACCTTTTATCGGTATAAGATAACCAGACATGAGGAGCGCCCCCATGAGGCCGAAGGACACGGTATTGTCCAGTAATGGGTGTAAAACTGTTAGGTTTCCCTTCTCCAAGATAAGCAGGTACAGCATGGAAAGCTCGATACCCAGACCCACAAAGGCCAGCCAGAGTGCGATAACAAGGGACCTGCGAAGCCCCCAGCGTACTGGCGGGGTCATAACTCCCTCTTTCTTGTCTTGTAGGTAGTCAATAGCCTGATTCCCGAACTCCATGGCATAATGCGCAAATGAGAAACCTAAGATGAACACGAACATCGGCCAGGATATGCCCTGGCCAATCACGAATATCAGAAAGGTGAAAGGAAGCAGAAATGCTGAGCTTCCCAGTGCAATTCCGTGCCAGATGCCGTGAACCTTGAAGTGAAAGGGCTTTACTGAGTATCCAAGGCCAAAGAAGCTTCCTATAAGGACAAGGAATATGGGCACGAAGCTATCCATCAGGAGTGTGATGTGCAGGCTCAGAGCGATCGCCACTCCTACATGGCTGATAATGAGAAGCTTGAGAGTGCGAGTACCAAGGTCGTCCACAGCTCCAGATATCCCTTTCTTGAATGTGTCATATTTGGCATCGAGCTCCCTGTCTACCAGGGCGTTGATCAGGAAACCAGAGAAGTAGAGAAGGGAGAAGGCCAATAGAGCCTCCATAACCTCTATGTCGAGGAATCGCGTTAAGGAACTGGATCCCAGGAAAAGCACTACCATGAGGGCTGGTATCATACCAGGAATGTACTCATAGCGAATGGTTATCAAGTAGGCCTTGATGAATTCCTTCAGTTTCATTCCATTTCCCCCTTGGGTACACACCTTTCAGGTTCTGCCCAATTCTATTATTAGGTCACTTTGCTTATAAGCAAAATGGTTCACCTGTTAAAGTGCTCCCCCATAGATGTTAAATTGCCAACCCTACACGGGTAAGGCTCTCAATCATAGAAGCCCTTATATAAATACATTATTGAGACGAATTGTAAATCGACAAATGCCGAACTAATACTGCCCAGGCTTGTCAATTATTCCCCCACCTCCGTTCAAGTCAGGTTCTTGAATTATTTCCAATTCCATTCGAGCCAGACTCTTGAATTATTTCCAACTCCGCTCAAGCTAGATTCTTGAATCATTCCCCAGCCAATACAGGTTCCGGCGCTGTGCTTATGTTCCCAGCTCAGGCCTGACCTTTCTGAGGAATAGCACTGCAACCAGGGTTGCCAGGATGAACAAGGACACTATCATGTAGGCAACTGCCATGGAGTACCAGTTGAGTGCCAGTGCAATAATGACGGGTCCAAAGGCCCCCAGGCCAAAAGCCACAACGAACTTGATGCCGAAGGTAAGGCCTCTGACCCTGCTCGAAGATACCTCGGCAATGAGCACATTCTCGGATGCCTGGCCTAAGAAAAATGCAAACCCCAGAAGCGCCAGTCCTGCAAGGAACAGCTCAAAAATGGGTATTGGAAGAAGCAGGATCGCACCCATTGCCAGTGTACTTGAAATTAGAATAGTTTTTCCGGCGCCTAAGCTGTCGGTCAATCTTCCACCAACAATGTGGCCAGGAACTCCAAAGACCAGCATGAATGTCAATAGCAGGCCACCCCAGTAAGGCGCCAGGCCATATATTTCGCTGGAATAGAAGGGAAGAACAGATTGGGCTCCATCCAGATAGAAACCCCTGAACAGGGCAACCAGCAATACTGCCAGGAATCCCAGGCTGGCTAGACTGCCTACTTCCGATCTGTAAGAGCTTTCCTTTTTTGCATCAATGCTCCCCATGTCAACATTTTTCACATCAACGCTTTTCACATGCGTGTTCTTCATGTCAATGCCATCTTTCTCTTGCTTCGGCGTGCTTCGTCCATATCCATCCCTGGCAAGTCTAATTGCTCCTAGAAGAAGGATCATTGCCAGCACTGCCCATACTATCAGGACAATGCGCCATCCAATGATGACTGCCAGAAGCGCTGTGGTGATCGGAGGGATGAACTGTCCCAGGCTGCCTACCAGGCCAAAAGTGCCTAGAGACCGGCCCAGCCTCTTTTTGAATATCTGGCTGATGTGTGTGAGCATGGTGGGGTGGTTAAAAGACCCTCCAAGGCCTATCAGGAATATGGCAACGAAGAACATTGTCTCGTTTATGGCCAGTGCCGCCATGAGCATCGAACCCGCAGTCAGCCCCAGGCCCAATGTTAATGCCTGCATGTTCCCGAGCCTATCGCTGAGATATCCTGCAGCCAGGGAGCCAAAGCCGTATGGGAAATGCGAAAGAGCAATGGCAAATAGCATATGCTGGACCGTGACTGGAAAATCCTGCTGGACAAATAACGCCAATGTAATGATGGTGAGGTAGACCCCATGGTCGTAGGCATGAACGGCTGAGGCATAGAGAAGATGTTTTCTCTTTAAGGATGATCCCGCCCTCTTTCTGGAGCCTTGGTGCTTGCCAACCTGTTCGCTACCAACGTCCCTATGTGCCTTCGAGCTCACGTTTGGTTTGAGGGTATGGGGCTATAAAAAAGAATCTGCATGATACTGAATAAAACCTGAATAAAACAATTTATTCTTTGCAATGCATTCTTTGTATTCATCACCGATTTTCACGAGGGTTTTAAGTCTCATAATTGTACCCTACTCAGGCCACCCACTCATATCGTAGTTTCTTATTGCCTAGCCAGGGAACCGTATATGTCTTTTTGAACACCTCATTTGACTTGAATATCGGTGTTGTTGCCTTCTTTTTCATTCGGATCACGATCTCATCACCGACGACCTTGCCATCACAAGCACAATGGATGAAATCTGCAAATATCGTTTTTGGGGTGCAATCCTCAAAGCGCTTCAGATCCTTGGCAAGCAGCCGATACAGTGTATCGGCTACCATTGTCAGCATGACATCAAAGTATATTCGAATCATAAATGGCGAACTCAGGGCATTCAGATTGAAGAAATCCACAAGTTCGGCGAATTTGTTTTCGATCAACCATCGGTTTGCGTAATGCAATGCCAGTGTTTCCAATTCAATGTCAAAATCATTTGTTATCAAAAACGTTGGTTCCTTGCGTCCGTGATCTTTGAAAATAAGCTGGCGGATTTTTAGGCCAGTTCTTTGTAAAACAATCTCGCTTTCGTTGATCTTGAACTTGTTGTATTTGCGCTTGGATTTTTTCAGATTCACCTTAACCCAGTCTTCTTCCGGGAGAGCAAGGGCCTTCTGAATCAAACTCTTTCCACGACGTCGCAATGTAATGAACTTGATCGGCATCTTATCCAACTCCTCTAAAATTGGATATGTTGTAAACTTGGAATCGAACACTAGTGTTTGGTTGATTATACCTTTGACCCCTGTCCAGTGATTGACAAAGTTCAGGATTTCTTTCGATTCACCCTCTCGATCGATATCTGTGTTTGCATACAATAAATGCCTGGACTTGCCATCTTGAGCAAACATTGTCAAAGCACTCTTCATGGCCTGGTGCTTGGCACCCACCCAGTTCTTATCCATTTGGGATTTTTCACCATAGTGTGGAATCGCATGGAAATCCAGATTGATGGTTTTACCGTTGTAATATTGTGGATACAATCGGTTCATCTGGGTGATAAAATCACCCATGAATGCCTGGACACTCTCTTTGTCTATTCGATATGAATATGTTGATGTTGCAGTAGTCTTTGGCGGAACGGTCAGGCCGGCAAAGAATCCGAATCCAGCATCATGGTTGTAATTTGAGATCCGAGACAATCTTTCATGTCCGATAAGTTTCAATGCCAGTATCGAAAAGACGTAGTTGTACATCGAAAGTTTCGATGTTTCAGGAAACGATGACTTTGATATTATATCGAATAGTCCTGTTTCTAGGAGATATGGGATAAAATAGTATATCCCGCCGACCTGGCATTTGAATGTATAGTGGTCTAGGTCATTGAAATCTAGTGCTGTTGCAATCTTTGGAATGAGGGTTTTCTTTTTGGTAAGTCCGAGTTCAGCTTTGGTCCTTCGCGGTAATTTGGCAAACCCAGCATCCCTTAAAACTCGTCCAATAGTATCTTGACTCCAATACTGGCCGTCTTGTTTAAGGATATCTTGGATTTCATATATTGAGAGGTTTGTTTCCCTCAGATCGAGGACCTTGTCTATTTCTGGATCTGAAATGTGCTTTCCCTTTGGTCCCTTTTTCACAGGTGGGAAAAAGACAATATTTCCATTTTTAAAATCACGAACGATCGACCGAAATGTGGACACCGGAAACCCATATTTCTTAGCCGCTTCTTTTTGTGAAAGATGATTGAGATAGTAATCTCTCAACGCATCGTATTTTCTTTGTTTTATCGTTGCTGGATTGAGGAAAAAGTCAAATGGCTCGATTGTTCTCATTAGGCAACCATTATCGTATATATAATATATATAGTTTTTGGTTAAAACCTACACATTACTAGATAGATTATAGAAAATGGGGGAGAAACGGCGGTTTTATGCTGTTTGCTAAAAAGTGAGAATAATCTAACGGAGAAAAATCAACATTTTAAATATGGTCGTGCATGTATGTGCCTATTGATGACTCCAAGCCTGGCCAAAAAAACTATGATCCGATTAGGTCATATTTGTCATATATTAACGGCTCGTGAAAATCGGTGTTAATATTATCATACCAATCCTTTCCATCAGGGGGGATTTCTTTCTTGATATTATCATACCAATCCCTTCCATCAGGGAGGATTTTAATAGTGAATGGATAATCGTTACCATCAGCGATCATCGGATGAATTACTTCAATCATACATTTATCGACAAGATATTCCACTTCACGCCCTCTTTCATCTGGATAAACTTCATGAGGATAGAATTGCTCCAGTATTAAATCAAACTCGAATTGATCAAGATGACCCGAACTGATTTCTAATACATGTAGGATGTAATATCGCATTAAGTCTGGACCGGGTAACAGTTCATTCAGTTTTTCCTCTTGGGTGGTAGATAGACTCCTAATTGTTCCATTTCCTTTCATCTTCTACATCTCCTTCTGATAAAGTGCCGTACCCAAGGCCTTGAGTTGATAAGAAACCTGTTTGTATTCCTGGGAAAGGAGTTGGGGGCGACCACATTATCTAACAAGCCTGAGAATAAAAGGCTATTGTATTAACGCCTCCGCCCCACAGCTCACCAGGTCAACTGCCAAATGCGTAACGCCTACCGCACCAGGCGCAAGATGTGTTAACGCATTCATCCTGTAGCACACCATACAAAGAGTCAGCATGATGAATGATACTGGAACTATGTATCATGGTGCCCCAGCTCAAAGGAGCATCTATTGAGGCAACCGTGGATTTTAAATTCTGAGCTGACATCATATTGTTGGAAGTAATGAAATTGAAACGAATATCAGTACAATCCAAAAAATTAGCAGCGGTTGGTTATGACCAGGTAAAAAAGATATTGGAGATAAAGTTCCATAGTGGGGCTGTATATCGATATTCTGGGGTTCCATTGATTGTGTTCCATAGCTTGATGAATGCTGATTCAAAAGGCAAATATCATGCTCTGCACATCAAGAATAGCTACCCTAAATAGAGGATGTGCGCCGGGTGGGATCGTACTTCCTTATTTTGTAGATTGAAAAGCCAGCTATGCGAAATCATATTATCAACGTCTGTGTTTACCGGCTCTGTATGCAGATAAGAAAGCTGAACCACAAGAACTGCACTGTCACAGTCGGAGTGCCTTTTAACCTATCTAGAAAGAGGATGTGTCCGATTTATGAGAGGCTCAGGGATTATTTCCTGGAGCATGGTTGGAAAGAGATTCAGTACACAGCCGAGAACGTTCACAACGGCGGCCATGCGTACATCAAATACGAGGGACTTATCAAGCCTGAAGGGGAAGACGAGGAGATCCTCTACATGGTCGAGGTCACCATACGGGGCACTGAGACAACCTGCAAGGCCCATCTCACTGTGGACTCCTTTAAACTCCCCAACAGGCTCATCACCATCCGCCATCCCAGTGAGGAGACAATGCTCCAGACCCTCATTGATATTATAGGGGACTGGGTCGAGGAAGAAGAACTATAATCAATTATTATCAATTTTCAATTCTGCTTGACTATACATTTACTATTCACCCTGTGAGATCGTTCTTTTGAAAAAGAACAACGCTGAGGTTCTTTTCTGAGCCATGCGAAGAAATAACTGAGGATATCTAATCTGGTAAACCCATTAACCAAGCACCAATCAAGCCCAAAAAACACCACCAAAAATGATAAAAGTGATGGATTCCATTGCTGTATGCATTGAAGGGGGCTGAATCTCGATGTCGAAAGCCATTGCCATATTACTCGCCATTCTCATTACTGTAGGTGCAATATCATTTGTTGGATTCACTCAGGTCTCCAACCTCAGGGTGGAGGTATTGGATGATGGGGATGATGATGGTGGAGATGAGCAAACACCATCAGGTGAGGACGATGACCAATTGCCTGATGATGGCGCTGATGACCAGACACCTGAAGATGGGGCAGAGCCCGAGCCGGAGGATGAGCCAGAACCCGAGCCGGTGCCTGAGCCTGAACCTGTTCCCGAGCCTGAGCCAGAGCCTGAACCGGTGCCGCCTGTTATTCCGCAGAAGGTGATTAAGTCAGGCGATCCTATCTATGTTGATGGGTATGTTGAAGAAGACGATGACCCTGAACAATTCACCTTTAGCTTTTCCGAAGATGAGATAGTTGAGGTCAAAGTGACCCTGACATGGCAGGATGAGGATGAGACCGGCCGCGACACCTTCAGGCTCGAAGTATCAGGATCCAATGGCACCTTCGGGTCAGCCGAAGAAGACGATGAAAAGATCGTGCTGACCTTACCAGAGTATGGCGATGGCCAGATACTTGGGAATTTCTGGACTATAAAGGTATTTTGCATTGAAGCAGAGGGTGGGGATGACAGATGGCGCGGCCCGCTAATTATCTATGGCACTCCTGATGATGGAAATGATTTCAACCTCCGCATCGAGTACAAGCACGCTGTTTACGAGTGATGGTTGGCATAGTACGAAAATCAACTTGGATTTTAAACAATGGATACGAGCGATTTTATGCGAAGCAGCAAAGCGGATTGTAACAAGTAGATTGTATAGAATCGATAGGTGGGGGCAACAGGCGCATTCGCCATTGGGCTCCTATGGAGCCCTGGTTCGTGTCATGCTCTTTCAGAGCATTAATTCGCAATCAAGTCTGATTGCTTATGGCGAAATATCGCCACTTAGCCTTAGTTCACGAAAAAAGCTATGCCATTCGTGCTCTTTTTCCCTCACACTGGGCCCGAGCGCCAGCTCTGGTAAAGTGTTCGTAATAAACACGAGGTATAGAATCGTACAAATCTTGGGGACACTAGGCCCGAGCGCCAGCTCTGGCAAAATGTTCGTAATAAACACGAGGTATAGAATCGCACAGATGGGGACACTGGGCTCCGAGCCATTCCTGGCGAGGAGCGAAGTGGACCCATTCATTTTTTGGAACAAAAAATGGATGGGGACACTGGGATTCGAACCCAGATCAGCGGGTTTCCACCACACAGGGAGCTACCCTGTGCTGGGTGTGAATTCTGCCTGCTAGGCTCCTTCACAGGAACTACGGGTCATCGCTCCAGTTAAACATCAAGCGTCGGTCTTTGGCCAAGACTCAGACGCATTCAGCAGACCCGTTCGTCAATCATTCCCATAACTGGAGCCCGCGAGGATGCCGAGTTACCCTATATCCCCACGCACAACAGAGAGTCCGGCCTACTTCTTACGCATTGCCTGGGCTTTCTTGCGGCGCCGCATCTTCTTCTTTCGCCATTTCCAGCGCTGCTTGCCTCGTTTCTTCCATGCTCTTGAGCTTCTTTTCATGGCCAGGGCTCCTGGTAAAACTGGGGAACAGTGTTCTTGTTAATATCCTTTGTGCTTACTCTGAAGAATGCTGGGCGATTTTTTCCCGCAATTTCAGGGTTGCTTTTACAGTTAGGAAGGCAGGAATTATTAATATGTACCAACTTCAACAGGTCATAAATCATTTTAACAGCGCCGGTTTATGGGAATAAAGCGCGTTTCTGCATATAATGTCACCAATCTGGCATCACATAACAATTATATAATTGATATCTCCTACATCTTCTAATTAGTCCACTCGATTAACCTAATGTTTTATATTCCTTCGAGTGAGCTTGTATGGTGGGGTAGCATGGCAGAGGAAGAATCAGATTCAGCAGACGGGTCGGAGAAGCCGACTCCGGAAACGGCTGATATTCTCAAAGGTTTTCTTGACGACCCCTCTGATGTCGGAAGCCTTAAAAGTTGGCTAGACGAGGTCAATGACATCATCGAGACCGATGACAAGTCAGACCTGGATGTGCCTAAGAACATCACAGATCTCTCGAAGGCATTTCTCAAATCACTTAGATCTGATGAGTCCGATGCGCCAGCTGAGAATGATGGGGATCAGAAATTTGGAGTTCCTGAAAAGCAACTCCGTACAGTGCGCCGCATCAAGAACAAGCCATGCCCGCCTCCATCGTCTCAAGAGCCTAGAACTCCAGAAATTAGTGCTCCTGAGCTTAAACCTGATGATCTGATGGAGATGCACAAGGCTCCACCGGGGCTGGACCTAGACGATATTTTTGATGCTCCCCATAAAGTCCACAAGGGAAAGTAGACCAACGGCACACGACATCTTCGTCCAAAATGATAAGTGCGCTACTATATTCATGGATGATCTGTAGCATCAGTCGAGCATAGTTATTTGAAGGCCGAGCATTATTTTGTGGAAAAAGAACAAATATGCAATGCACTATTTCACATATATTCCTTGTAAGGGAGGATTAGCTACATGACCGACCTTGGCTCGAACTATGCAATTCTATACTCTCAACCTGTGGAAGAGGGTCCATATGTTGTGATATCCAAGCTAAAAAGGGGGATATACGAGGAATGCAACAAATTGAGCCGTCATTCATTCATCCGCTTCACTGACCTGGGACTTGCTGCCCTATATGCCGCCAGAGAGATGGAATCCACAGCTCTGGTCAGGCTTGAGAACGCATCTCACCTGGAGGAGGACAAGAGCTGGGAGGTTGCGATCAAGCTCAGCGGTTTCAGGGTGCAGTTAAAATGCAGGCGGTACAAGGATTTTGGTAGCTTCCCTGGCTCGTTCTTCATATCCATCCAGCTCATGGGAAAGAAGGAAAAGATCTCTCAGTATCTGCAAAAGCTCACAGGCCTACTGCGTCCCAACCCCTATGAGATGAGAGACTGGGGGGCTTTCATAAAGAAGACCGGGACCGTCCGCGCCTACATCGTCAACACCTGGGTAGAAGGACTGGGATTTAAGGAGCCAGTGAGCTCCTATCGCCTTTATGCCCAGCCTGCTGGCGAAGGCTCCCCACTTATGCATGCCCAGCTCAAGAAGGGTGTAATGGAACCCTGGGCCAAGATGAGCATGTATTCTCCGATCTATCTCACCGACCTGGGTGAGCTCATTATCAACACCGCCAAGGAGATAAGCGAGAACGTCGAGGTCAAGCTGGAGCACTCTTCCTCATTCGAGGAGGACAAGGCCTGGCAGATATCCATAGGCACCCCAACATTTTCGATCAGCATCGAAAGCTCCAGATACCGGGCTGTAGGGAAGTTTCCCAATGCTTTCTTCATTATGCTGGACCTAAGCGGAGAGCTCAGGGACATTCTGGGATTTCTCATGGCCTTTCACGATTCAAGGGAAAACCTGTTCGAGATGTCGGATTGGAACTCCTTTACGAAAAAAGCGGGTCTAAAGCGAGAAACCATTGCAGAGGCCTGGGATAACCTTGAAGAGAACCTGAAGTCCCTGGTGAGCAATGCCACTGTGATGAACTCTCAAAGCAGCCTGACCCAGAAGGTTGTTCAGAGGTCTATCGATTCAGCTGGCAAATGGATCAAAAAAGCCGAGAAGAGACGCATTCAGGTCAATATCGCAGGGGAGTTTCTGGCAAAGGCTCGGAACAATCTTCAGGCAAGGGAGATGGCAAAGGCTTTTGATAGCAGCCTGAAAGCCAAGGAGATCGCAAAGATGATAATCTCCTACAGGAACCTGTCTTTCAAGGAGATCCAGGAGTGCCAGGCAGCAATTCAGCGAGCCAAGGACATGAACTTGAATGTTGCCGATAGCGAGAGCGTGATGGATGCAGCCAGAATGGCAGTCAAGAAAGGCGATTACGAGAATGCGCTGTTCTTTGCCATGGAAGGTCTGGAGATGGCGCAAAACACTCTCGGAGAGCATCCCGGGGAATAAACAACTCCGGGGAGTAGGCAGCATTTTTTGGAACAAAAAGTTCGTTGCGAGGGCTTGAATCCTACGTTCCGCACCCCCGTTTCAATAAATATATATTTTCGTAATCTGGCCCCAGCAATGCCAGTATCTGTCTATGGATCGGTTTCATATTCAAGACCTGATACGATACCTGGCCCC
>JAUVCJ010000120.1 GCA_030595765.1 Thermoplasmatota archaeon
CAGGCTCTGGTGGGCTCAATTCACTTGTTGACGATTCGACACTGGACTCCGATGGAGACGGCGCAAGCAACCTAGAGGAGTACAACGCAGACACTGACCCACTGGATGCATCAAGCAAACCAGCGGTTGCAACAACCGGCGGACTTCTCGATGGCATGATCCTTCCACTGGTCCTGCTAATAGTAGTAATAGTGGTCATCGTTGGTGTGATAGCAACCCGCGGCAAGAAGAGCAAGAGCGGCCCTGATGGAGAGGAATACGTCGAGAACGAAATGCCACAGGCACCTGCCTATGAGGAGCCAATGGACACTCCAGAACCTCCGTACCAGCCACCAGCACCTGAGCCTGTAGCGCCACCGGCACCTCCAGAGGAGAACTACCAGCAACCACCACCACCGGCACCTCCAGAGGAGTACAACCAGCCGCCACCGCCACCACCACCGATCTAAGAAATGACTTGGCAGTGGTTTGAAAACACACTTAACCCTTTCCCTTTTTCTTTCATTTTTTCAAAACTAGCTTGAGGGCTTTACGGCTGGAGCCAACCGTTATGCTATCCTTGAGAGCTTTGCGGTGGATAGCGAATCCTCCAATGCCAGAATTAACCCCATCTAATGCTAGGCTGTCCTAGACCTACAAATTGACCCCTATCCAGTTCTTCCGAACAGTTTCTCCAGCTCTCTGCGTGACAGTCTCATCACAGTTGGCCTCCCATGGGGGCAGGTATAGGGGTTCTTACACATGTTCAGCTCTTCAAGGAGGGTGCTCATCTGAGACAATGTCAGTTTATCTCCAGCTCTAATAGAGCCGTGGCATGCAAGGGTATGCACTGCCTCCTCCAACTCATCAGCTAGCAAAGTGGACTTTCCCATTTCAACAAGCTCGTTCAGGATATCACCTACAAGCTCTTCTCTTGTGGCCTTACCGGCAATCACTGGCACCGCGCTAATTCGGAATGAATCCTCACCAAAGTGCTCGATCTGGTACCCCATATCCGCAAGGAAATCCAGGTTCGCCTCCAATACGGCAGCCATCCCAGGACCCATGTCTCTGAGCATGGGCTCCACCAGTGTCTGGGAGATCGCCCTTTTTTCCTTCAATGCCAGCATGAACCTTTCAAAATGCACTCTCTCAGACGCGGCATGCTGGTCTATCAATACCAGCCCCTCTGGCCCTTTGGCTACGATGTAGGTGTCCAGCACCTGACCCAGCGGCTGTATTCCTTCTTGATGGATACAATTTTCAGCAAGGTCACTCCCACCTATGGAGCGGTCTCCAGGCATGGGTGCACAGGCAGAGCCGCTCAGATCCCGGTCTTTTCCATCATGATCTTTCCTATCAACGCCTTTGCCATTGGGTGTGTTCTCATCAAGAAAGGCCTGTGCGGGTATTTTTACCGGGCCAAGGCCTTGTATCTCTTCCGCTTGCCGGTCAAGGGAGGTCTGGGTGCCGGAGATCGAGGGCTCGGGAACTAATGAGGTCGATGCCAGAGCGGCCTTTGCCGCCTCCTCTACAGCCAGAAACACCACGTTCTCTTCAGCGAACCTGACCTCGACCTTGGTAGGATGGATGTTAACATCGACCAGCCGTGGTTCGATAGTCATGTGTAGAAGGGCCAATGGGTGCCTGCCCTTCATCAGGAGTCCCTTGTATGCGCTGGCAAGAGCCTGGTTGACAAGAGGGCTGCGGACGTACCTGCCATTTACGAAAACCGAGATCCCTTGGGTATCCTTTCGGGCAAGCTCTGGTTTGGAAAGATGACCGGAGATGTCTACCCCCATGCTGGAATGGTCTACCCTGACCAGCTTGCCAACAATGTCATGACCAAGAACTATCTCGAGCCCATCCAGGTCATCTCTTCCAGCATGAGCCCTAAAAACCAATTTGCCATCCGAGACGAGCTCGAAGCTGATGTTGGGATTGCCCAAGATCATCCTGGACATCACATCGGTGATATGAGCCAATTCTGTCCTTATTGCCTTCATGTACTTCTTTCTGGCAGGTACAGAGCCGAACAGGTCGCGTACTTCAATATCTGTCCCAGTGGGTCTGCCTAACGACCTTGGAGCGCCAATGACGCCGTCAACCACGATCAGTTCCACTCCTGGCTGGTCTGGTGGTGAGTCTACTTCCTTAGAAGAAAGCGTGACTGTAGAGACGGCTCCAACGGATGCTAGAGCCTCGCCTCTAAATCCCAAGGTAGCAAGTGAGTCCAGGTCTTCGATGCATCCAAGCTTGCTGGTAGTATGTTTTTCGAACGCCAGCACCATGTCCTCTCTTGCCATTCCTGAACCATCGTCACTGACCATTATCAGTTCGACACCAGCTCTTCGAACCTCTACTTTGATGATGCTAGCTCCGGCATCGAGGCTGTTCTCAACCAGCTCCTTAACAATGGAAGAAGGGCGCTCCACCACCTCGCCAGCTGCGATCTTGTTGATGGTTCGCGCATCCAGTTTAACTATCCTTCTGGCCATTGTAATTAGGCCAATGAGCACTGCATAGAAAAAGATAGCGTACGCTAGATTGAAAAAAAATGAAAAAAAGGAAAGTTAGGAAAGGGTTTTTAGATATCTTCGGGCCTGAGGGTCTTGCGACCATTGGCACCGGCGCGCTTCTGAGCGGCCTTGATATCTAGCTGGACCTTCTTGTTCAGGGCCTCATAGAAGTCGGCCGATACACGAAAGTCGCCTGCGAGTTCCTTTATCTTGGATTTTCTTACAACCATCTTAAAACACCTCGGTATCAGCTGCTTAAGCCATTTTCCTTCTTAAACCTTTCCTTATGGGCTTTAAACCCCCTTTTAAATACCTTTTCGGTTTTTGGGCATGTCTTGAAGTAGACACATTTCTTTGCAATTTTATAGGCACTGGCTGATATCAATTTTTCGAGGATAAATTCACCAAAGTAGCCTTTTTTTGGCATTTGAGAGGCAAAACTCAAGGCGCAGGCCGTTTCATTTCGAAAATGCCTAAGGATTGCCGCATCTTGCCTCGATCTTGGTGCAGAACGGCTATCAGGTGGGAAATGCCCGGATGTACTCAATGTTTCCAATGTTTGGAGGGCAGCAATGTTTTGAGAGTGCTTTTGAGAGTGCAGTTGTAAAAGAAACAATGTTTACTCCTGCACCGGGTCGTGTTCCACATATTGCTCATACTTCATTGTTTTTCAGAGGTATTTTAGCAATTAGCCACGAAAGTTATATATATAGGAATATAGCAATATCTTCTGCATTGTTTCCATTCATCTGGAGTGGGGGTTAAAACATTGGCAATCAAGACCAAGAAAGGCGACACCTTGACCCTGGACAACCTTACCAGGGCCATCAAGAATAGCATAGATCAGATAGGCATGGAGGACGAGGCAGCAAGGGCCATGGCCCAGCACGTCTTGAATTTCTTTGGCTATTCAGATAGAATTATTGACAACGTCCTTGAACCTGGGGATAGGGATGCTTTCTACATGCTGGAGGATTCCGGGCTTCTCACCACCGAAAGAGAGGAGACAACTCTCTATGACGGCAGGGAATGGCGCATTCATTACTGGATATTCCGCAAGAACAAAATTCAGGAACTTGTGGACAGAGCCATTCAGAAGGAGCAGGAGGCCATTCCCGGGGATGATTTTGTGTACCTGGAACTTCCTGATGATATCTGGAGTGCCACCCGTGGGGAAAGCGAGGAACCCGAAGAGGAATGAGAGCCTCTACTTTGATGATAACCGTTTAATCCTCACTGCCCATCGGGGTGCCTTGTGACCCCTGACCTATTCCCGTACAGCCCAAGGCATGACCAGGAGAGAATCATTTCTAACATTCAGCAATCCGCTGCTAATGGCACCCAACTTGTGCTTGAATCCGGAACTGGAACTGGCAAGACCATCTGTTCGCTTGTGGGAACTCTGTCTGCTGCTCTTGAGGGCGGGGGGCGTGTTCTCTACCTGACAAGAACCAATTCTCAACAGAAGCAGGTGCTTTTGGAGGCTAGAAGCATTTCCAAACAACACCGGATAAGGGCGGTTGGGATAGTAGGTAGGGCTCAATCCTGTCTGTTAGCCAGGGAATTGCCGGAACTGCTTGATGGTACACCGGAAGAACTATCCAAGCTTTGTAGCAGGAAAAAGCGAAAGGTCCAGGCAGCCATAGAAACTGGTAAGTCTGCACCTCAGGGGGGATGCCACTTTTATGAGGCAACTCTCCAGTCTGACCCTGAGGATATCATTGGCTGGTTTGAAGGGAATTCTCCAACAATCGAGGAATTTATGGCTCACTGCAATGAACGGGGGCTGTGTCCCTACGAGCTGAACAAGGGATTGATAAAGGGAGCCAACGTGGTATCTGCCCCTTACATCTACTACTTCCACCCTTCCATCCAGCAGGCTCTTATGAGCTGGATGAACACATCTCCTGAGGATCTGCACATCATACTGGATGAGGCACATAACATCCCGGATTACCTTCGCGACCTAAGCTCATCCAAGCTTACCCTGCGCACTATCCAGCTTGGGATGAAGGAGTCCGATAAATGGGGGGATGTGCACCTAAGCGAAACTCTGAGGACATCCGAGTTCCTGGGAGAACTGGAGGAAGCGTTGGAGGGGATCACAAGAGAGTACGTCAAGGATGATGATGGCCTGGTTCCTCCGGGGGTGTTGGAGGAGCATTTATTATCGCGATTCTGCCTAACCAGCGTTACCCTCGGAAGGATGGTTGAGGGGATGATCATATATGGCCAGAGCATCCGTGACAGGCTGATAGAGAAGGGAAAACTGCCAAGATCATATCTGTTCAACATAGCATCGTTCCTCTTCTTCTGGATGAACCTCGACGAGCAGACCCACATCAGGCTGGTCAGAGGTGGGGCCAACCCCGAGCTTGAGGGGTATTGCATGGATCCCTCCATCCCTGCATCCACCCTGCATCAGGCTCGAAGCGTGCTACACATGAGCGGAACCCTTGAACCTATGGATGAGTACAGGGATTCGCTGGGCTTGCCTCTAAACACTCCTTTGCAGAAGTACCCATCTCCATTCCCACCAGAAAATCGCCTTCTACTTCATGCAGCAGATGTAACAACAAGGCAGGATTCCTTTGCAAGTGACCCTGGTATCAAGGATAGGCTAGAGTCCTACATATTGGGTCTGCTTGAAGCCGTGCCTCTAAACACTGGCATATTCTTTCCCAGCTTTGCGCTGATGGAGAAATTCATGGGTCTTGCCCAAAACTCGGGCAGAGACCTCACTCAGCATTCGGGTGGGAAGGTTATTTGCCCTGGCGGAGACCTCATTCAACCTTCGGATGGGACACTTATTCATAACCCGGGCAGAGGGCTCACACACAACTCTGGTAGGAAGTTCTTCATTGAGGAAAGAGGCATGACACAGGCCAAGCTCATGGGACTCATATCTGACTTCAAGGCTAGCAAGGGTGGGGTGCTGATGTCGGTGATGGGCGGCAGGGTCAGTGAGGGGATTGACTTTCCAGGCAGTTCCTTGGAGATGGTTGTCATTGTTGGCCTTCCATACCCCAAGCCATGCGCAAAGCAGTGGGCTTTGCAAAGGTACTATGACATCAAGTTCAACAAGGGATGGGAATATACTGTCAATGCACCAACTGCACGTAGAACACTACAGACAATTGGCAGGCTGATACGGCAGGAGAGTGACAGCGGGGTGGCCATAATCCTGGACTGGCGAGCCAAGCGGTTCGCTCAGGCTCTAGGTGGGCTCAAGGAAGCCCGGGATGTTCTGGATGAAACAAGAGCTTTCTATGCAACAGGAAAACACAATTTTTCGTAAGTGCAATATATGGTATCTATAGTTTCATGTCCGGCTAAGGTGTAGAAACACTTATATCTGTGTCCATACACATATATCATTACCAGAGTGATGCTGAGCCGCCTAGGCTAGTTCTGCCTGTTCAAGATGCATAGGCTCGCTAGGACTAAAATAGGATTGATCAATCTGTATAGATCGTTCAAGCCTGCATGGATCGTTCAAGTCTGCATAGATCTGTTCGGCCTGCTCATGTTCACACTGGAAAGAGGAACAGAAGATGAAAGCCATTCCCATAATGAATGACATAGACTTCCAGATATGTCTGGATGACCAGTGCAAGGGTTCCAGCTTTTGCCAAGTGGGCTCAGGCAAGGCTTTCCTAACATCCAATGGCATCATGATCTCCGATGGAACCAGGCACTATGCCTTAAAATGTACAGACATACAGGACATCGTATGGATTGAAAATAAACGACCTAGACTCGAATTCGTTGTGGAAGGCGGAAAGGTGAGGTTGTATGGCAAGTGTGTGGATACCCTCCAGGCATTGCGACACTTCTTCCTGCCATGCCGTAGAGCGCCACAGATGGGATGCTGATAAGCTGATGCTCTATCTGTTTTATTCTGTCGCTTTATTTTTATAGCTTCACAATGTTGGGCTGGATTAATGGTCAATATAGCATGCCCGCTTTGCTCCAACCCCGTAGACGAGAAGGACGAGCATTGCGGAGAATGCGGAGCGAACTGGAGGGAGCTGAGAGCCCAAGGCGGATACGCCCCCAGAGCTTTTAAGAGACCAAAGAGACCAATGACGCCGACTAGACCCGATACATCTCCATCTACCACGCCCTCTACTACTACGTCCTCTACGACGTCCTCTACCACTCCTCCTATCACTCCATCTATCAATGGTAGGCCGGTAACACCGCCTGATGACCCTGACCCCCCTTCTCTACCTGGGCTCACAGGAAATGGGGTTCAAAAAAAGGATGAAGGCCTTGGATCCCAACATGATAGAAAAGAGGGAGGATCCGATGTAAAGGATCAAAACGATGGATTCCAACCTGGGAGCCAGGATATCGGGACCAGTGGTACTAGAACCAAGAGGATCAACCCCTTGAGCATTGTTGCATTGGTAATCATGATAGTCCTCATGGTATTTTGGAGCATCTCTCTCTCTGAACAGCCATTGGCAGATGCAGATGGGGATGGGGTGCCG
>JAUVCJ010000173.1 GCA_030595765.1 Thermoplasmatota archaeon
CCAATTGGGCTACATCCACAAACTTGAAATATTATTACGGATGTAAAAGATAATCATGGTTGTCCGTAAATTTTTGGGTCGTATGGATGAACTGCGCTCAAGAGAGGTGATGATGAAAAGGAAGGGCGCAAAGCTCATACCCATGTATGGCCGCAGAAGGATAGGTAAGACCTTCCTTATCAAGGAGCTGATCGAGAGAAACGGCGGTATCTACCACCTATGCTCCACAGCGGTGCGTAAGAAAAATATCCAAAGACTAAACGTTACCATATCGGAAGCATTAGATATCCCGACATTTAACGCCAGTGACTACATCAGCACCTTCAAAGATCTTATAAAATCGGGCTTTAGGGAGGGCATTATCGCTTTGGACGAGTTTCCTTATCTCTTTTACAAGGATCAGGATGTTATTTCCGAGTTCCAGGCGGTGTTCGATGAGATTATTTCAGACTCCGATATCACCCTCATACTCTGCGGCTCCTCCGTTTCTATGATGGAGGACTTGGTTCTTTCAAAAAGCAGCCCTCTGTTTGGAAGGCGAACTGGCCAGGTTCGATTGGGCTCAATACCACCAGGAGAGCTTGGACTTTTCATTCCAGGCAGGAAACCTGAAGAGCTTCTGGAAATCGATTCCATTATAGGCAGGATACCAAGATATCTGCAAGAATTTCACGATATCGGTTCTATGGAACAGACCTTGAAGCAGTCAGTCTTCTCTCCAGATGGCTACCTTAATCGTGAAGCTTTCATTCTACTCAGGGAAGAATTGCGGGAGCCTGATACATATTTCACCATGCTCGAGGCTCTTGCAGGCGGCAAGACAAGAATGACACAGATAGGGAATGCCTCCTTCATCCCAGCAAAGGACATGCCAAAGTACCTTGGAATGCTGGAAAGGTTGGAGATTGTTGAAAGGGAACATCCAGTTACAGACAATAGACCCAAATCGAAGATGACCAGATACCGCATCAAGGACAATATGTTCAGGTTTCATTTCAAATTTGTTATGCCTGAGATGAGACCCATTGAGCTAAGAGAGCCTGAGGGGCCATTTCAGAGATGGATACTGGAAAAAAACTCCTATATTTCCACTTTCGTGGAGAATCTGGTTGCGGGCTATGCCGTCAAAGAGCTTGGATTTGAGAAAGCAGGTAGATGGTGGTACAGGGACAACGAGATTGATTGTGTTGCCTATAATAGAACTCAAAAGCGTGCTATGTTCTGTGAGGTGAAATGGAGGACTGAACCGATAGGAGCAGGTGTCGTTAATGAACTGGTGGAGAAGGCCAGTCTTGTAAAGGAGCTTGTGCGGATGGAGCAAGAATATTTGCTGATATCCAGAAGCGGATTCACAAAAAAGGCAGTGGACATTATGGAAGAACAGGGTATGAACTACATGGATGGCAAGCATTTTGCATCCAAAATCTACGGACACACGTAAGCTACACTTCTCCCTCATCTAGCTGAGCTATGGCTAAAACTCACCCCCATGCCTATCGCAAATTCATTAGCGGCTACCAACAGCCCCATGCCTATCGTGAGTGCAAGGGCGGTAATTGCCGTTACGAACTCGGCATAGCTTCTTGCAAAGCTGACCATCCTCTCCCATACGAAGTTCCCGATGTCTGCGAGCGCCTGGGCCAATGCCGCAGGGTTGTTGCTGACAAGCGCGGTGCCGAGTTTGACTATCAGCGTGATAAAGGGTTCGAAAACAGGAACGTACCTGATGACAGTCTCCATTACCCAGCCAAAGAGTGGGCCAAAGACAGGGATGGACTCAACAACCTCCTTTATGGTCTCAAGCATCACTGTCAACTCCGAGACCTCTGTTAAGGAGGATAGCTCCGAAAGCAAAGGAGCCTCTGCTGGTAGCATGCTCATAACCTCTGATGGTAGGCCGAGGGTGAAGATGCAGTCGGTTATGTCCACTGCTTCGTAGGGCTGCTCGCCTGTTCTGTTGGTTGTGAACTGGCTGAGTATGGTCGCCAACTGATCCGGTGAGATTGTTGCTGTCATCACGCCTCTGATGTATTTGGAGAGCTGTAGCTGGGACTCGTCAGCAGTTGTGAACTCAAGACCGCCAAGTCCCCAGGCCTTAAGGTTGGCTGTGTCCTGGCTGAGAAGGGCGTCATCATCCGTCAAGCTGTCATCATATTCATCGCCTTCATCCCACGGCAAGCCCTGGTGGATAGGAGGAAGCATATCATCCTGATTGGAGTTATCCAGAAATGGATGATGGCTGGTGGAATGCTCAATCGCAACAGTCAGACTCTATTCCTCCAATGCAATGGCTGGTGCTATTGTAAGGATGGGGTAGGCGGTAGGGAAGGAAAAGGGTTGCGACGGCCAGGGAGTGTTCTAGGCAAAGTCCTGCATTTGCTTCATCCTTTTGTCGCCATCAGGGTGGCCATCATTTGGGGAGCAGTCCGAAAACATACTAGAGGAACAAGATATTAATAGCAACTTGAACCTGATGAATTCTATGTGGGGGACGATATCCAAGGTGCTGGCAGGAGCGGGTTTTGCACTTGTTCTCGTCTCGTTCGCATTCGGACCCTGGTTCGGTCTTGTGTTCACCCAGGAATTTGAAGTTGGAGGAGTGAAAACCGTCGACACCGATTACATCGACTTTAACCTTCAAGCCCTGGTGCATACCCAGGACTACGATGGAAATGTGAGCAGCTCCAGGATCATGTACACAGCGCCTGACTTTGAAACGCAACTAGGATTAGCCAGTAATGACCTGAAAGACCTGTTCGTTACCCTTCAGTACATTGCGCTCTCGGGCTTTCTTTTATTCGGAGTATTCCTTGGAGCTGTCTTTTCTGCAGCACCCTCCCAGAGATACCGAAAAGTTGTGCTGGTGGTTGGCGCTATTGCCATCGCGCTTTGTATGATAGCGCCGATATATATGGCAATGAACCCGCCACATGTTGTGCAGGGAACAGATGTGCCAGAAGGGCTATACGGGATTAGCTCGAAAGAGCTTCTCGATGGAAGCATGTCCACTCAGGAATGGAGCCCTGGCTGGGGATGGTATCTATTCCTAGCTGGTGCCGCCATCGGCATCGTTACTTTGCTATCCACACTGCGATACTCAAAGAAGCTGGAACTGGACCATGAGGATTCTGTTCCAGCGCCTCCAGAGGGTCAGATGCCATGGTCAAATGCTGGTATAGCCAATGAAGACGAAAGAGAAGAGCGTCCGGTACTGATGGAGTTCAAATGCCCACTGTGTGAGTTTACGTTTGCAAGCATGATAAGCAGAAGCGATCCGGTTGTTATGTGCCCCAACTGCGGCACCAAAGGCCCGGTACAGCTTCCTGAAGAGCCTACCACAATGGAGACCCCAGAAGATAATCGACCCTGGGAAGAACCATTGAATGATGATCCCTATACGGATGATGGATACTATGAGGACGATGGCACCAATGGGGATGATGTTATTGCAGATGAGAGCCAATATGAAGAAAGCTATCAAAATGAAAACGATGAGGTGTAGCCATGAATGACAAGGTTATAAAAATGGGACAGATTGTTGTGTTGATCGACCCTCAAGGGCGCAAGCACCATCTTCTGATCCAGGGAGAGAGCCAGAAGGTCAAAGGCCTTGGAGTGCTGGACACTGGCAAATTGCTGGACAAGCCATTCGGAGAACCTGTCGAGCTATGTGGTGAGAGCTTTATTCCGCTCAGACCCAGCCTTAGAGATGGATTGGAAGCAATGGAGAGAAAGGCCCAGATAATGATGCCAAAGGACTCGATACACCTGGCATACGAGTGCGGCATTGGCCCAGGCTCGCTGGTTGTCGAAAGCGGCGCAGGGTCCGGTGGCTCCACAATGATCCTGGCTCACCTGGTAGGAAAGACCGGCCAGGTGATCGTCTACGAACTGAGAGAAGATTTCATCAAGGTGGCTGAACGCAACCTGGAAAAAACTGGTCTGCGTGACCAGGTGGAGCTCAGACTCGGCGATGTGACAGCTGCACTGGATGTCCAGAATGCCGATGCTGTTGTGTTGGACATTCCAAACCCATGGGATGCAGTAGAGAACGCCTGGAACGCCCTGCGGCCTGGTGGCTCGCTTGCGACCTACACTCCAACAGTCAACCAGCTAGAGCGAGCCCACGGCGCAATGAAAGAACAGGGCTTTCGCGACCTTCGGGCCCATGAGAACATCAGAAGAGAAATGGATGTCAAACCAGGTGCTACCAGACCAAAGTTTGAGATGCTGGGTCACACAGGTTATTTACTGTTCGGAGTCAAGATGGGGACGTAGTGGGGCAGACTCTCGGCAGAATGAAAAAATACAAGTCAGTACGTCTCCACTTTCAGACCCTTGATATTTTTGAAGTGCTTTACATTTCTAGTGACAACAACATCGCATCCATGGGCCAGAGATATGCCGGCAACCAGTGCATCCAGAGTATCTATCATGGAACCGTTTTTCTTTAGTTGCCCAATTATTTTGGCGGCTCTGAGCGCACTTTCTCTATCCAATGGAAATGTGTGCACCCTGTTTATGAGCGCGCTGGCCTGATCCATCCTTTGCAACTTGTTTTTGTCACCTAACTTGCTCAGCTCAATTCCGGAAGCGATCTCGAATACATTGATCTCGGTAGTGGCCATAAGGCCAGCCTTTTCGGTTTCCTCGGCCTTCTTAATCGCGCCTTCATCGTTCTTTAAAAGGTCTATCAGGAATGTCGAGTCAAGGCATTTCATGAGGTCTGCACCCTTTTGTTAGCGGATTTCCTGACATCATCCATTCCTCGCTCTATGGACGTTGACTCCTCTACTGTGAGGTCAGCCCAGGCTCCTGCAATGTCGGAAATTGCTCCCTTGTCCTTGACCAGTCTTGTGAGCGTCTCTGAAAAGCTCTCACCAGGAAGCTTCTCTTTATCAAGAAGATCATAGACCTCTTCAGTGACTGAAATTGTTTTTGATACCATCCTCATCACTCTACATATACATATGTAGATGTAGAATATAACGTTTTCGTCCAGTTTAAGCATTTAATAGAATACAATTGATTCAAATGTAGCATTTTTCTCAATAAACGGATGCTGAATTGCCGCCACCAGAGGATTAGTTACGTTTTCCCTTGCGCATAATAATAAAAACAATAGATATTACTACCACAATGCAACTCCCTATGATTAAATAGAGCCAATATGTCTCAATAAATGAAGGTGTGG
>JAUVCJ010000087.1 GCA_030595765.1 Thermoplasmatota archaeon
CTTATGCCGGCCTCTTCCAGTTTCTTTGCGCTGGCAGTATTGCCCCTGACTATCAAGGCATCAAAAGTTTCTGCTCGTTCACAGGATCTGGGGTCTGAATCAATGATCGCTAGGTTGTAGCCCTCGTCATATAGCGAGCGAGCCAGATGAAATCCCACCTCTCCAGCGCCACCTATGACGGCATACATTGTTTCCTCACTCCTCTTCCTTTTCTGCCAGTTCTGCCAGCTCTTTCTGGAATACCTGGCTTTCTTTGCCTTCTACCAGCACTAGTTTCATGTCTTCTAGGATCTTGTCAGGGCTATTGTAGTATCCGGAAATTATCTTTGCCAGCCAGAGGTAGTTGTCCACTTTCATGGCTCTCATGTATTTGATGATATCAACACGTGTTTTGACCTCTCGCTCCATTTCCCTGGCAGTCCAGTTCTTCTGGGCACGCACCTTTTCATAGATATAACTGTGACCCGAGTAATTGAACTGGTCATCTGCAGGGTTCCACAGGTATGCGGTGTTGGTGATGATCTCGTTGCTTTCTGGATCCAGCCCTACTATCTCAGTTAGACCCTTGATACGCCTTGTCATCTTCGTACCCACCTTTACCTGAGCCTGAAGTAGCACCAGGTCAAGAGAGGTGAGCAAAGCTCTGGGCAGGTTGATCGGAGGGTTTTCCATCCTGTGAACCATGGCCTGGGTGGATTCGGCGTGGAACGTGGTGTAGCTGGCCTTTCCGGTTGCCATTGCCTGGAACACCGTGTATGCTTCCGCACCTCTGATCTCTCCTACCATCATGTATTGAGGGCGCTGGCGGAGAGCAGAGGTTAGTAGGTCGAACATGTCAACCTCTCCTGCAGCCTTGCCTGTGACCGGATTTTTGGCACCGAAACCAGATCTGGTCAGGGTCGGCACCCAATTCTCATGGGGCAGGTTCAGCTCACGTGTGTCCTCAATGGTCACTATCTTCATCTGAGGAGGAATGAAAAGCAGAAGTGCGTTAAGGGTGGTGGTCTTGCCTGAAGCCGTTCCACCGCAAATTAGCATGGATTGCCCGTGCTCAATGGCTATCCAGAGGTATGTCACCATCTCCGGGCTGAGCGTCTTGAACCTAACAAGGTCCATGAAAGTGAACGGATCCTCCCTGAATCGCCGTATTGTAAAAGAGGAGCCTTTTTTCGTAACATGTGTTCCAAGAGTGGCCTGAAGGCGGGAACCGTCAGGGATCGTAGCATCCAGAACCGGTGCTGCGACCGATATGTGCTTTCCTGACTTCTGGGCAAGCCATACCACAAAGGAATCCACCTCATGATGAGAATGGAACATGATATTGGATCTGATGGAATCGTATTTTCTGTGATAGATGAATATGGGTATGCCTACTCCATCACAGGATATGTCCTCTACGTTGTATTCTATCATGAAGCATTGGATAAGGCCATACCCCATCAGGTCACGCCGTAGATAGTAAACGATCCGCTCGTAATTGATCGGATTGAGGTTGATGTCCATGCTCTTGAGCAGGCCGTCGGCCATGTCTCTGATGTATTTTTCCTTTTCCTTCTCGCCTTTCTGGATAGTGTCCACATCAGCCACCATACTTCCTTTTAGAAGCTTGAGAACGTTCATCTCATCCTCGGTCATAGGCGGCTCTATGGTCTCGTAAATGTACTCGTGCATGCGATTGTCATAGAGAATTCGCACGTAACTGTATGGCTCCTCGATGGGGCTAAGCTCGATCTCATCAACGTAGGACTTTGTGATTTTGGGTATCGGAGTGATCTTATTCGAGGTATCTCCAGATTCTGGACTGGCAGAGCCCTTTGACACCATAATTCGATGCGGTTTCTTCTTGGGAACAACGGTTGCAGCATATGCCAGCTTCATCTTCTTGAATATGGAGTCCTTTTTCAGTGCCTCCAGCCCATCCTGGGAGTCGTCATCGCCATCAGCATCTGAGACTCCTGCATCCAATGTTCCCCCATCTGGACCTCCTACACCCAATGTCTCACCGTCTGGGTCTCCATCGGGTCCTGCTTCAGTAGCACCATCTTCACCATCTTGATTATCAGGAGCAACTTTTGGTTGGACATCTCCAGAGCCTGGTTCGGTTCCAGCGTGATCCTGGTCATTACTCTGGGTCTGCTCCTCAGCTCCCTCTTCCAGGGTCTTATTCCCCTCTTTTTCCAGGTTCTCGCTTTCCATTTCCAAAGAATCTACCTCCCTTCCATTTCACATCATTCTGAGCATTAGGAATGCAATCCCCACCATGATGGCGGTGTGTTTGAATCCATCCAACACCTTTCCAGTATGCAGGGAGCCGGCAATGAGCCCGTCACCGACAGCGTGCGAGACCGATGCAAGGATGAATATGAACTGGATAGCTGGAATTACCTGGGACTGGATAGCATTTGCGCCCTCTTGTCCAGACTCGGCAATGATCTTCTGGGTAGCCCGGCCTGCTTCTTCCATCTGAGGGAGGAAAGTGGCATTGAGAATGAGAATAGTCACCAGGAACACCACGAACGCGATATAGATAACAGCGATGTAGGTAGACATCTCAAGCTCGCGCTCCAGCTGCATCATCTGGGTCGCTTTGGCATCCTTGCTGACCAGGCCAAGAACGTCAGCGACATCTCCTCCGGCCTCATTGGACTTGATAACGATGGCGGCCATCTTCACCACCATTGGAGTGCCGAGTCTCTCGGCCAGCAACCGCATGACCTCGCTGACTGGCACGTTCCATTGTATCTGAGCAGCCATCTTTTTGATCTCTGGGGTCAGTTTGCCATATCTGCCAGCAGATGCAATGACAATTGAATCGGCTAGGGTCAGACCGAACCTGCCTGCTTCTGCGACATCGCGGAGAAAATCAGGGAGCCTCTTTTCCAGCTGCTTTATGCGCTTGCGTTGGCTGGTGTAATAAAAGCCAATTGGGCCAAACAGTGGCAAGAGACATAAAATAAATAGATTCAAGGCATCGCCATCAATATGCATAGTATCTTTCTGTGCAGGGTCGCCTAGGAAGAAGCCAGAGTCTGTCTTGGTGGATCTTATCTCCAGGGTCTTGGACATTATTGACTGGGACAACAATGACTCAGGGTCGTCAGGATCTCCTGCAGGATAGCTTTTGAGTAGAAGCACAGAGTCTGCGGTACCATCATCTTTCCACATGACAATACGGCCTGTAAATCCCACACCAGCCATTGCGTCGCCAGTCTTCGTTTCGTAGACCACCTGAACATACTTATCAGTGTCAACGATCTCTGGCGATATCTGAGCCAGAACACCCAGAACGACCATCAGGAGAGCAATGGATACAGATAATCCTGCCACAAGGCCCATGGCGTTCTTCTTTTTTGCGGATTTTACCTTTCCCTTTGTCTGCCCCATGTTCAATCCTTCTCCCCGCCAATGGCGTCAATGCCCACCAGGAACCCTACACCAGTTCCGGGTATCATTCCGCCTGCGATCACATAAAGCATCATCACTGTGAAGTCTGGGTCCGAGCCTACCAGGGCCATGATGGCCATCATCACTACAAGAAATAGCGGGAATGCCACACCCACTGTTACGAAACTCTCTGCCAGCATGCCCAAGGTCTCGAACTTGCCCTTGTTCTCAAGCCTCTGCTCCTGCTCATACTGCTCGGATTTAAGGAGGAAATATGGCTTTAGCTTGCCGCCTGCAGATGTGGTGGTGACGACGCCCTGCAAGAAATCCTGGAATGGCTGAGATGGGGTTCGGTCCGCAGCGTTCTTGATGGCGTTGAGGATGTCTACGCCCAATAGCTCAGTGTCCCTGGTTATCCATTCTGCCTCGCCTTTGATCTCTCCAAATATGTCCTGGCGAGACAATTCCTTGAATATGACGTCGATGTTGACATCAGCAGAAGCTAATGCTGAAATAAAGCTCATCACAGAGGGGAGTTTCAGGTCTATTGACTTGCCCCTGGCCTTGGCCTTGCCCTTGGGCCCGCCTAGTATCATTCCGTAGGCAGCAACAGGCAATAATATTGGCAACATTATGGCAAGAAGAAGGGCGATCATTCCCAGCATGCCCATCAAAAATACGATGAGCACTATTGCAACAACGATCCCTACAACCAGCAATATGATGGCGGTCATCATTGCCATTGCAGTCAACTCGTCCGGTCTTATGCGCAAATGAGCGCTAATGAGCGCTTCTTCCAGGGCAGGGTTTGTCTTTTCACTGCGCCTAACTTTATCGCCTAGAACCCTCCAACAGAACTGCTGGTAAGGGGTCAACTTGATGTGCTCGGCTCTGGCACCCTTTGGAAGCAAGATGTGATGTGGGCCGTAATCCTCTACCCTGTCCTGGCTACCGCCAGTATGTGTTCCTATGACATCCGCTTGGGAGATCTCGAGAGACTTGAACGCATCCCTTACTTCAGGTGACAATCATAATCCCCCCAGTGCGCTCAAGATGTCTTCTGTGTCCTCGGCGTCTTCGACATCCTCAAGCTCGTCCAGCTCAATGTCCAGCTCCTGGCGCTCCTCTTCGGTAAGAGCCAAGAGTGCCTGTCGAACCATCTCATAGGTCTCCTCAGGCTCCTTGTAATATGAAGATACCAGTTCACCCACTTTCTCAAAGTCGTTCATTTTATTGAGAACCATGTACTTCATCATGTGGACCCGCTTCCGGTGCTCCTTGAGCATATCCTCGTGGGTCATGCCCTTCATCTCCTGGATCTTGTCAAACAGGAAAGAATGTCCCTTGAAGCTGAAGGTATCGCTGGCCTGATCCCATTCATACACAGTGTTGGTGATAAGCTCGTTTGTTTCAGGCTCGAAACCGACGATCTCGATGATCTCAAACATTCTGCGAACGATAGACTTTCCAACTCTCGCATGCTTCTGGATTATCACGTTGTTAAGAGCGGTCAGCAATATCCTGGGGCAGTTGATAGGTGGATTTTCCAATCTGTGCACCATGGATTTAATGGAGTCTGCGTGCATTGTAGAATAGGTTGTATGGCCAGTTGCCATGGCCTGGAACATGGTGTAAGTCTCCTTTCCTCTGACCTCGCCTACCATGATGTAGTTTGGCCTCTGCCTTAGCGCGGCCCTGACCAGATCGTACATGTCAATTTCGCCAGCGGTCTTGCCGTCTATTCCTACCTCGCCAACACCTGAGCGGGTGACACCAGGTATCCAGTTCTCAAGTGGAAGGTTTATCTCCCTTGTGTCCTCGATGCTGACCACCTTGGCTGTGTGAGGGATAAAGAGCATCATGGCATTGAGGGTTGCGGTCTTTCCAGATGCCGTGCCGCCGGCAATGATACCGCTCTCGCCGTTCTCTATCATTATCCACAAATAGCCCATCATTTCCGGGCTGGCTGTATTGAATGTGATGATGTCCACAGGAGTGAATGGAGTTTCCTTGTAACGCCGAATTGTGAAGGTTGAACCTCTTGTGGTCACTTCGTGGGCGTAGGCTGCCTGGACACGATGCCCCTCGGTGGTGGTGCCGTCAAGAATAGGGTTGGAAACCGATACCTGCTTTCCACATCTCTGACCCAGTAGAATTGAGAAAGAGTCTATTTCCTCATCAGTTGGGAACCTTACCGTGGTTTTTATCGACTCGTATTTCTGATGATATACAAACAATGGGACATCGGTCCCGTCACAAGAGATATCCTCGACATTGGGATCTGCCATAAGCATGTCCACAGGACCATAGCCTATGAAATCCCTTACAACATAGTAAATTACCTTTTCCTTTGTGATCTCATCGATCTTCATCGAGCGAGTACGAATGAAGCTATCCACGCTTTCCTTGAGGTATTCTTTCTTGTCCTTTTCTCCCATTTCTTCCCAGTCATAGCCAAGCGTTCTGCGTAGGCTATCCTTGACGTACTCGACAGTCTCCTTCTCCTTGTCCGTCAGCTGGGGCTCGATGCCCTCATATAAAAATTCGTTATTGTCGTTGTTGAATGTGATGCGGACATAGGTGTATGGCTCAGTTATAGGATAGAAGCCGCGCTCCTCCAGGTTGGGGTCGGTGAGCTCGGGAATGTATGTGATGTTGGAGCCGCGCTTGGAATCCATCACTTTCTTGGTTCCCTCGATTACCATTATCCGTCTGGGCTTCTTGGATACTGTGAAAAGAAGGGTCATGTACTGGTTCTTGAGCTTGTTGAGGGTGTCCTTGACTGTATTGGAATCTCCCTTATCCTTGGACTTTCCCTTTTTGGATCTCTTGGACTTGCCGTCCTCTTCAGTATCGCCATCCTCTTCAGTATCCGGGTCCTGCTCAGTATCCGAATCCTGTTCAGAGCCTGCCTCGGCAGAACCTCCATCCATCTCGGGATCGGTGCCCTGGCCTTCGAGGGTTGGGATAGTATCATCGATGGAGCGGAGGGAAGATTGATCATCGGTTCCTGGGGCTTGAGTAGAGGAGTCTGACCCTGGCTGACCCGCCTCTGGGTTCTGGGTGCCTTCCTCCTTTTTTAGCTCCGATTCTACCATTTCTGCTCACCTCCTATGCATCAAGTCACTGCTGATACGTCGTCATCCAGATACATCCTAACGAATGCGTGGTTGAGACTGTAATAGGCTACGTTTTTTATCTCGATCTCCAATCGGTCGTACCTATTCACAGCCGATTCTGTCATGTTCAACTTAAGGGAATAATCATGAGGGGATAGGCCGCCTATCTGGAATGTGCTGTTATAGTGCTTTTCCCATGCTTCGGCGTACACAGACGTGATGTTCATGTAAACTGTTTCACTGGTCACGTTCGTATAGGTCCATTCATCAACATAGAGCAGATTGGCGTTTACCCCTGCAATTCCGGAGTGTTGTGCGTTCTGGTCCTTAAGGTTGACCAGAGATACCAGGGTTTGGCGTATTGCTATCTCCCCGCTTATGTTCTCTATCATAAAATTAGGACGCACTTTCATGAACATCCCGGTATTCTGCCAGATGATAAGACCGCCTCCACTGTAGACCACAGACTGGGCAACGAAATAACGGTTGGGAACAATCACACGCAGGCGTCCCTGGGCGGTTTCGTTCACATACTGACCACTATCCATGAAACGTATGTCCAATACCTCTTCCTGAGGGGATAGCTCCAACCTGCCAGCAGTGCTTTCAGCAAATACTGGCACTCCTGCAGAGCCTAAATTAATGGTGGAATAGAGGGTAAGGTTCTTGTTGTTGTGTAAAATAAGTTGGTCTAGACTTGATTTCAATTCACCGAACTGGCTTTGAAGCTCCATCATGTGCTCGGCTTCGTTCTCCTCCATCCAGATCGGGACGTAGTAGGTGGTGAACATTCCCATCATGGCCAGAAATACCATCAATGCCATGATGGTTCCAATGACCGCACTCACCCCACGATTGTCTGGACGAAGCTGTCGCTTTAGCGTCAACATCCTCATCAGAACCAATTTCTGGAAAAGTCTTGGGTAGTTATATAGTTTTGGATATATGCATTAACGCTGGTTTAAAAAAATGTAGATGCGGGTTCGGTGCGTCGTTACACTCCTCGATACGTCGCTAAGGCTCCACATCTTCCCACACCCTTTCTTAATGGGCTATTGAGCGAAGCGAGGTGCCCAATTTTTAATCAACATTTTTGTTCAAAATCGTGGCGCGGAGACAGTGCATCGCTAGGGCTCCACACCTCTCCGCATTTTTCTATGCTGTTGGTAAAAAAAAGTGCGGAGGAAGGGATTTGAACCCTCGAAGGACTAACCACAGGATCCTAAGTCCTGCCCCTTTGACCAGGCTGGGGTACCTCCGCATGAAGGAGCTTTGCGAGTGAACCGGGGGCATTTTTGCCCCCATGTGAAGTAGCATCGCTACTGATTGGGTGGCATTTAAATGTCACCGCATGAAGGAGTGGAGCGATTGAGTAGGGGCACTTGTGCCCCCACAGAAAGTGTGCGGTTACGAATGGAAACCGAATGAGTTAAGATTGGATGGCGTTGGGTTGAAGATAAGGTTTTCCCTTGTGGTGCGGTAAAAAACTACCTCGATCGGGCATCCTATTTTGAGGGATTGGTTTTATAAGAGCTACACTATTGCAAACAATGCGAAATACGCCAGGAGCTGATACATTTGTTCGAGCCAGAATTAGAAAAAATGCCCATCGCTAAACTGAATGAGCTGCAGCTAGAGAGGCTGAAGTGGACTGTAAAGCACGCATATGATAACGTACCGTTGTACAGGAAGAAATTCGATGACGCAGGCCTCAAGCCAGAGGACATCCAGACCCTCGCAGATGTATCCAAGATCCCGTTCACTGTTAAAAACGACCTGCGAGACCATTACCCATACGGCATACTAGCAGTTCCAAGAGAACAGATATTGCGGTTCCATGCAAGCTCAGGAACAACCGGGACACCGACAGTTATCAGCTACACCAGAAAAGACATGGACACCTGATCCAGGCTAATGGCAAGATCCATGGCCTGCGCAGGAGTTACCCCTGATGACATCGTTCAGAACGCCTATGGCTACGGCCTGTTCACTGGCGGCCTGGGCTTCCATCAGGGAGCTAAAAGGCTCGGAGCGTCTGTGTTGCCGACCAGCACTGGCTCCACCAAGAAACAGCTAAAGTTCATGCACGACATGAAGTCAACTGTGATAGCCTGCACTCCCTCGTATGCCGCATATCTGGCCGAGGCCACACCTGAGACCAAGGCAAATGGCTTTGATACAGGAGCACTAACCAAGCGTATACAGGCCGACCTCCAGGCAGCCCTGACAGTCAGAGCCGGAGTGGAGTTGCTGGATCCAGGCGCCCTGCCTAGAAGC
>JAUVCJ010000149.1 GCA_030595765.1 Thermoplasmatota archaeon
AAGAAGCAGAGCCAGAAATCGTGATCATCCTGCTCAAATATAATATGATCATCTGGATCGAAGATAATCTGATCACCTGGCTCGAAGATAATCTGATCATCCGGCTCGAAGATAAAGCCTTTAAGCAGGCTAACCAATCACAATTGCATGAAGCTTTTGAAACTAGGCGGCAGTATCATCACCGATAGGGACAAACCTTGCACCTTCAGGCCGGAGAACGCCACCAGACTTGCAAAGGAAATAGCAGCAGCCGAGTGCAAAATTGCCATCGTTCATGGTGCTGGCTCCTTTGGGCATAACCTGGCGCATGACTATTCCCTCCATAAAGGATACTCGGAAGATAGCCAGATACCGATAGTCGCTCAGGTTCAGAGGGATGTCAAGAAGCTGAACCTGATGATACTGGAAAAGCTGCTATCCGTTGGAGTGCGTGCTGTAGGAATAGCGCCTAGCTCTCACGCATTGAATGATAACAAGCTGTTATCCAAGTTCGACACTGACCAGTTTAAAGTCTACATCAAGGAAGGTTTCGTTCCGGTAAGTTTTGGAGATGTGGTTCTGGATGTTGGCGTGTATAGGAATAAGGAAGGCATGAAAAGAGAGATGAAATTCTCCATCCTGTCCGGGGACCAGATACTCGAAGAGCTTGGAAAGAAACTGCAAACCCAGCGCATTATATCAGTTACTGATGTTGACGGGGTCTTTGACTCCAATCCAAAAACAAACCCCAATGCACGCCTGCTCAAGACCGTGACTCGCAAGCAGTTCCTTCAAATTTGCATGGATAGCGAGGCAGGAAGTGACAGTACGGAAAGACCCGATGTCACAGGAGCAATGGAGAACAAACTGGAGGCTCTATTCAACCTGGCAGATCTAGGCAAGGAATGCTGGGTCATCAACGGGCTTGTCGAAGGAAGGCTTTTAAGTGCTCTAGGCAATGAGCCATTAGGCGAGACTTTCATAGGTACCAGGGTGATATCATGAGCGAAGACAAGGGCGAAATAACAATTGGCGACATCCAGGGAAGAAAAGCGGATCACATCAATATATGCCTTGAAAAGGATACGAAAGCCAGCTACAATTACTGGGATGATGTCCAGTTTATTCATGATGCCCTGCCTGAGGTGGATTTCGACTCGATCGACATATCAACTCATTTCCTTGGGGCTGACCTGGAGGCACCCATCATCATTTCTGCCATAACAGGTGGGTACGGCAGAGCCAAGGAGATCAACCGGAACCTGGCTACTGCTGCAGAAAAAGTAGGGGTCGGCTTAGGTGTTGGTAGCCAGAGGCCTGCCATCGAAGACCAGGTCCTGGCTGATAGCTACGCACCGGTACTGGAGTTCGATATCCCCCTCAAGATTGGCAACCTGGGAGCTCCACAGCTGATACCCCAGAATGACAAGGAACCCTTCACCATCGAGGATGGACATCGCGCTCTGGAGATGATAGACGGCGATGTTCTGGCAATACATCTGAATTTCCTTCAGGAAGCTGCCCAGCCCGAAGGAGACCTAAGAGCATCTGGGTGTTTTGATGTTCTAAAACAGTTCTCAAGAGAACTTCCAGTGATAGCCAAAGAAACTGGCGCTGGCATCTCCCGTCATGTTGCAAGGTCCCTTACAAAGACCAGCATTCAGGGCATTGATGTGGGAGGCATGAGCGGTACCAGCTTCTCCGCAGTTGAGGTTTACAGGGCGCGTGAGGCCAAAGACCTCCCGTCCGAGAGAGTTGGGACCACATTCTGGAACTGGGGAATTCCCACACCTGCATCTGTACTGGAGGCCTCGGTAGGATTGCCACTGATAGCCACCGGTGGAATAAGGACAGGGCTGGATGTTGCACGAGCTATTGCCTTGGGCGCTGATGTCGGGGGAATTGCAGGCACGCTTGTAAGGGCTGCAACAATGAGCGCTAAGCATGTGGAAGAAGAATTGAACATCATCATTAGAGAGCTTAAGACCGCGCTGTTCCTTACCGGATGCCAGACCATAAAGGAACTGCCACAGGCCAGAAGGCTCATTACAGGGCCGCTTAACGAATGGGTCAACGCCAACGAAAGCGGGTCTGAGAACACAGACCAACAGCAGTGGAGCAGGGCTCATGGCCATGGATGGACAGGCCAGCGTCCTCAAAGAAAGAGCTTTGAATGGAGTTGAGCTAGACAGCATTGAACTAGATGGAGCCGAACAGGATGGCGTTGAACAAGGCCACAACGAATTGAGATATTATTCAACTAGATGATATTGAACACATCAAGGAAAATTATGGGGGTTAAAAAAATGAACGCAATGATAAAGAAAGTCCATGCAAGGGAGGTTCTGGACTCCAGAGGGAATCCCACAGTCGAGGCTGAAGTCACGCTTGAGTCAGGTGTGATAGGCAGGGCCATCGTGCCATCTGGAGCATCAACAGGAGAGCATGAAGCACTGGAGATGCGAGACGGCGACTTAGCCAGATACATGGGGAAGGGTGTTTCAAAGGCGGTTGGTCATATCAACGGCGAGATCTCCAACCACGTTGTTGGATCGAATGCCTATCCACAGAATGAATTGGATGCGGCCCTGATCAGCCTGGATGGAACCCCGAACAAGGGAAGATTGGGAGCCAATGCGCTCCTGGGTGTGTCGATGGCTGCGGCCAGAGCCTGCTCCAATTCCAAAGTAGGAGTAACAGGAGAGGAAACGTCTGGCGAGTTCTATCACTATCTTCATGCCATAACTGGCAGGGACAGGCCAATGACGCTTCCAGTTCCACTGATGAACATAGTCAATGGTGGGATGCACGCAGATAACAACCTGGACATCCAGGAGTTCATGGTGGCGCCCATTGGAGCAAGCAGCTTTTCCCAGGGCTTGAGAATGGTTGTAGAGACCTATCATAACCTTAAAAAGGTCCTCACATCAAAGGGATTGTCCACCCTGGTAGGGGATGAAGGCGGCTTTGCACCGAACCTTGAATCCAATGCTCAGGCGCTGGAGTTGATAATCCAGGCCATTGAGAGCGCTGGCTATGAGCCAGGAAAGGACATCTACATCGCTCTGGATTGTGCCGCTTCATCGTTTTACAAGAACGGAAAATACCTCATTGACGGAAAGGCCATGAACGCAATGGAACTGACCAGCTACTATGAAGGTCTGGTGGGGCAGTACCCGCTCTACTCCATAGAGGATGGGCATGACGAGAACGACTGGGACGGGTGGAAGCACATGACGCAAAAGCTCGGGTCCAGGATCCAGCTTGTTGGAGACGACCTTTTTGTCACCAATCCCAAGCGCCTGAAGAAAGGAATAGAGAACGGCATCTGCAACTCAATCCTCATAAAGCTCAACCAGATAGGAACCCTCACAGAGACCATAGAGACCATGAAGCTTGCCGAGGACTCTGGCTACACCAACGTCGTCTCCCACCGCTCTGGAGAGACCGAGGACACTACCATCGCAGACCTCTCAGTTGGCTTTCCATCAGGACAGATCAAGTCTGGAGCCCCAGCCAGGACAGACAGGGTATGCAAGTACAACAGGCTCCTGCACATAGAGGAGATGATGGGCGCGAATGCAACATACGCAGGCAAGAGTGTACTGCGGTTGTAGGACAAGTATTTCACACACACAAAAAAAAAGTTTGACCGATATCGGCCTCCTGGCCGAACTTCACAAATTATGCTTAAGGTGATAGAAAAACCGTCTCAGAGTTAACGATCTCAGAGCCAATATAGTGGCGATAGGAATATAATTAAGTCAGATATCCTATTCACCAGAGAGGATATTGGAACTGAGAGAAAAAAAGCGGCTAACTCTGAAAATAAACATGATTAGCTGGCTCAACTGATATGAATAACTGGTGATGGCATGGAAAAGGATGAATCTATTGCAGCGGTCATTGCACTTATCCTGGTAGTGGGAGGTGTCGGGTTCTTCATGTTCGAAAGCGAGAGTTTCAGCACTCCAGGTGAGATATATGATGTTGATGTCAGTGTAGGGGATATCAAAATGGGAGACATCAGCCATTCCCCAGAAATGCCAGAAGCTGATACTCCAGTTGAGATCATGGCCAAGATAGAAGGCCTGCCAGATGGTTATACAGTGGTTTTGGATCTACATTTTTATAGAGGAGGCCGGGATGTTGGATCATCTGGTGGCCAAATGCACCATAAAAGCGGCCTGTTATACAATACCGCTTCCTGGGTATCTGAGGACCTTGGAGGTCAAACAGCCAAGTACAGTATACAGATCTACGATGCTAGCCCAAAAGAATTATTCAGTGATTTCAATCATGATTACGTCCCAATTCTAGAATCAAGTGAATACACATTCACAATAGCATAGTATCACCATCTTCTTGCCCATTCTCGTTGTATTCCAGGCATTCTCATCATAACCCAGGAGAACGGGGCTACCCCGATCAGCATTGGTAGAAAGTCAGAGTACCACAGCAACTCCACGATCACTATGTAGGGAGCAACACCAAGTATCTCGAAAAACACTCCGAACCAGAACAGTGACAAGAAGGCAAGACCGATCACAGCGCCCAGCAGCATCACTCCGAAGTTTCTGACCGACACAGTTCTGCCATGCATCTGACCCAGTCTCTCTATCATCAGACCTGGAATGAAGGCCTGAAAAAAGTTCCCCACCAGGGCAAATGGTGTTGCAATAGAAAGCATTGGAATGCCCATAACATAGGTGAAAATCAGGGCCCACACCCCTTCGCCGATGGCGGCAGCCACACCACCTCGATATTTGCCCAACACGATACCTAGGCCTGGAGCAATAAAAGCAAACAGCCTGTACTGAATCCCAGGTGCCAGCGACACCGGATGGGTGATAAGGTAGGCGAGCCCTGCAAGCAACCCTGCAAATACGATCACCAGCACATCAAGGGGGCGGAATCGACCCTTAACCTCACCAATTGGCTCGTTTGGTGCATCCGATATGGCAGCATCCTCAGGCATTGGTGCCTGAATGGCTGGTTAAACCTTAAAGCTTACCCCGGTATTGTTCGGGACGAAGGAGAATTTATTAGCTATCGGTTGGCATATTGTCTATTTATAGGGTTCAGCCCAATATATGTTTACCTTCCTAGAAGATTATTGAGGATGAAAATCATGTCAAGAAAAAAATCAAATAACCTATTATTTGAAGAAAATCGGCATAAATATTGGAATACCTATATTTATAATGTCATAGCATTTATAAGCCTGTTATCGGTATTGATAATTGGAGTTGTTTATGTTTTTTTCAATCCTCATGTGTTCGATGGAGATGGTGGGGGTTTCACACATGAGATTACGATATTCGTAGTTTTTATTGTCGCAATCATAGGGATTTTAATAAAAAGTACAGAAGTTATTGGGCGAAAACAATATCGGCTCTTCACAAATGGTTTTGTCCCCCCTTTCGTACCCAGGAAGAGAAGACATCCGAAACCAAAAAGATATATTGCAGTAAGGGAAATTGAAGAACTCACAGCTCACATCTTTAAAAAGGGCAGATATGAAAGAAATTACATCAATGTTAAACTTAAAGAAGGAATAGAATTCGAGGTTTTCGAGGGCGATGCGACCAAAAAAGGATTTGACGAGTTATTGAAATTTAAGGAGCATCATAATATTCCGGGAGAAGAACACCATTACTATAATGGACTGCACCCCAAATAGTGGACACTCTGATAAGCGGATTAATTAGACTAAAGATTTTATGTCCGATTTTAGGGTTGATAGACCCTACGGGTCCCCGCTTCACTCGCGCGGAATTAGATGGTGGTGTCCCCTTCGGTCATCATTCCCCCGTATCTTTTTCCATAAGGATGGAAGAATCTTGCCATACGCTATTGGAGAGATGGAATGTAAATACTATGGAGAGGATGAGAGAAGAATGAAAGTTAAATTTGGTACTTTTTAGCCTATTTAGAAGATAGGAAGTGTTTTATGGTCATTTAGCACTATTAGTTAGGCATATATACCTTTTAGAGGATTTGCCATTTCACATCAAATCTTTGCGGGGGTGATTGATATCTCAAGAACCATGTGGGAACAAAAATTCAACACGTTGCTAGAAGTTGCTTCCTTTGAAGTGATCAAGCAGCATGAAAAGACTATTGGTAGTCCACCCACTGGTCTTTATTTTAACAAATTGATGTTGCTCTCGTACTCTAAGCTTCGAAAAGGTTGCGGCATCGACATAAAGCTTCCTCATTGCTGGTATCGGTACGGCGATGAGGTAGTTCGCTACCTCATGCCGAATGATGTACGT
>JAUVCJ010000192.1 GCA_030595765.1 Thermoplasmatota archaeon
CTCATGCATTCCTTCATCGGCTTGATATCGTCCCCTTCGTAGATGGCAACCATATAGGAGAAACTGCCTCGGTGGACGTATATTCGCTTGGTTCCGAACTCCAGCTTGCTTAGGATAGAATCATCGACCTTCGAGAAGGAATCGCTGATGAAAGTGACCATAGCTGTGAGCATCGAGGTGAAGATGTCGGGGTCAATTCCCTGCATTCCAGCCCTGCCTTTTCTTGCCAACATCAGGCCGCTGTTCTGGAGGATGAGAAACACTTCCTCTACCACTGCCTTTTTTTGCCTGGAGCGCAGGATCAGCCAGGTGAGTACTATCATTGCAATGCCCTCGACCAGCATGGATACCATTGCAAACAGCAACAGGTCTTCAGGAGCAAACTCCATGTTCTCCCCATGGGCAATGAGGATTATATAGAAACCCCATCGAAAACAACCCATCTGGGTTTGGGTGTGTTGTTAGTTCTGATTTTGGAACAAGTGAATCAGGGTTCAAGCCCTGGGAATTCCGGGGAATCCCTGGGAAGTCCCAAGATAGGGATAAATCGTATAAAAAGAATCAATAAAATGAAATAAGCGTACTCACTTGGGGTTAATCGATGAAAAGGAGGAAAAAACATGACTTTTGGATTTGAGATCGCCATGGCAATATTTGTTCTTGGAGTACTTTTCATGATCGTCGAGGTGGCATCTCCCAGTTTCGGCTTTGCGATCCTGGGTTCATCCCTGATAATCATAGGGTTGCTTGCAATGTTCTTCCCGCTGATATTCGATTCCCCTATATCGGTGGTAATAATGTTCCTGGTAGCCATCGGCTCCATGGCAGCATCCATCTATTTCTATAGCACGCTTGGGGAAAATCAGGAAGTTGCCACCACCATTACCGAATCCTTTGTAGGCATGGAGGGCATCCTCACAACAGCGGTTGTTCCCAACAGCTTGGCTGGCAAGATCAAGATAAAGACCCAAGTTTGGAGCGCTACAGCGGACGTCCCGATACCAGTAGGCACCAGGGTATTGGTTACTGCATGGGAGGGGGTTCATGTCATAGTAGAGGAGGTCAAAGCTCCTGACAATACCCTTGGGAACCCTGATACTACACATAGAAACCCGGAGAAGGCTCCGATGAACTCTGAGATTAATACTAAGAGTGATTGAGAATTACAATTAAACTGATGACATCGAAAAACGAAAATAAGAATTTGAGGGAATAAAAATGGCAGACATATGGTTACCGTTGGGCATTCTGCTCATGATAATGGTGTTCATACTATTCATGAGCGGTGTGCGGATAATTCGCCCGTATCAGAAGGGACTGCTTGAGGTGCTAGGCAGCTACAAGAGGAATCTCCAGCCTGGCTTTAACTGGGTAATGCCCATGATAAGCAAGGTCGCAGTACTCGATCTAAGGCTACAGACCCTTGACGTTGCCAGGCAGGAGGTCATCACAAAGGACAACTCGCCTACCAACGTAGATGCTGTGATATACATCAAAGTGGTCGATCCATACAAGGCCTACTACGAGGTCCAGCACTACCGCAGGGCAACCATCTACCTTGCCCAGACCACACTGAGATCCATAATGGGTGAGATGGAGCTGGACGAGATACTCTACAACAGAGAGATAATCAACTCCAAGCTTCGCTCCATTCTTGACGAGGCAACAGATTCCTGGGGCGTCAGGGTGGATGCAGTGGAGATACGCGAGGTTGACCCGGTCGGGACAGTAAAGGCCGCAATGGAGGAGCAGACCTCGGCTGAGAGGGAGCGCAGGGCCGCCATCCTTCGTGCCGATGGAAAGAAGCGCTCCGCCATCCTGGAAGCAGAGGGCTCAAAGCGCTCACGCATCCTCCAGGCTGAAGGCATGAGGCAGTCCAAGGTCCTTGTGGCCGAGGGTGAGCGGATGTCAAAGATACTGGAGATGCAGGGCCAGGCTCAATCACTACGTATCTTGTCGCTAGGCGCAGCACCGCTGGACCAGAAGGCGCTGACAGTGCTCTCCCTAGATGCTCTTGCAAAGCTAGGCGATGGCAAGGCTACCAAGATAATCTTCCCATTCGAGTTCAGCAGACTCATGGAAGGCGCGGCTGACTACATCGGAGCAGCAAGAAAGGAGCCGGAGCGGACCGCCATGACATACGACCAGCTTCAAGATATCGTGGGCAAGGCCGATGACATAATCGGGATAGTTCCAAATGCAGAGCAGATCAAGAAAGAGCTTGACACCATAGAAGATGATCTTCGCAAGGAGGCAGAGGAAACCGAAGCGATAGCCCGCCCTGGTAAGAAGCCTGAAAGAACCATGCCTCCTGAGCTTCACGAGAAGCCAGATATGGACTGAGCTTCGATCTTGGCTCAGGATTCCAGGTGCATGTGCTCTAGGTCCGGATCCTGTTGCTCCGAACTCAGTTCCAGGACAAACAGATAACCCTTTCCAACCCTTTAACTGGCGGTGGAAAAGTTCCACCGCCTATCTTTTCATTTTTATGGATATCCTAGAAGCTGAACTCACTATTATCAAAGCGCCTGCCAGCTAGGTGAACGCATAAGATAAGGAGCAGAGCTGCCAAGCATGTGAAAAATGCCATGACAAGCAACCCCAGCGTAAGGTCATAGAGCAGAACGACACCCAGGGGAATTGTACAGAACAGGAATGCCAGAAGAAGGACTACCATTGCGTAGATGTAGAGCATCATCATGTCTGGAGACCCTTTGCTGGTCTCGTCGAAGTTGGGAAAACGGGCTCCGAACCATTGCCCCAGACCCACTGCAATAAAGACCATTGAAAGCGATCCCATGATCGCAAATGCCCCTGCGCCAAAGCTGTATCCTGCCTGGATGGCAGTGACGAAAGATACATTGATGACAACGACCGGGGAGAATACGAGGCTTGCCAGGGTCTTGGCCCTTATGACCTCCTTGCCTGAATAGGGGCCGCTTTTGAGGATCCAGATGTTCTTTCCTTCCCGCCCAACTGCGCTAAGCGAATCAACCCCCTGCTCCAGTACCACAGCCATGTAGATACCTAAACCCATGATGAGCGGGAGTATCATCGAACCAAAAGCAATGCCGCTTGTATCTAGGTCCGAGAATTTGTTCATGAGGTAGTAGAGGCCACCAGACACCGCCAGAAGGGTGATGATGGCGCCAAGGATATGCCTGGTCCTCATCATTCTCAGCACTTCTCTTGTAAAAAGCAAAAGCACATTCTTGCCTATTATCCTGGCCATCAATGGGTTCTGAACAGTTCCGTCCAGCTTCACCTTTCCACTGATATTCTTTCCAGGGTTCGTAGCGCTGTTCCAGGTGTCCAGCATGACCCTGTTGACAAGCAGCAATAGCGGTAGTGAGAGAGCATATACCACCAAGATGTACAGGGCAAGGTCTTGATCGCTCAGGTTAGAATATGTCATGAGGTAGTAGAGAACCGAGAGGAAGGGAGTGGTTGCGCTCATATAAGCTAGCTTTTTCCACAGGGGTTGGATGTACAAAAGAAAGGCATATACGAACCCAAAGAAGGTTCCAAGGAGGCACATCTGTATGGCATACACCAGAAGATACGGGTCTGTGGGAAGGGCCATGTGCAGGCCAACGATCATCGGGACTGCGATCCCGAAGATTAGAGCCACAATAGCCAGGTTGAACAGGGTCAGAGCCACAAGTATGCCTGCAAGTATGTCTCGCCTGCGGATCTTTGCTGAAAGCAGGAATGTCATCTCCTTGCTGGCGGCTCCCTTGTTGATGCCATCCATTGTTGATTTGGCCAGGAACAGGAAGAAGAGCATGAATACAGCGCCGTTTCGGTCCACTCCCTCAAATATGTCTAGCTCGCTTTGCGCAATTGAGAATTCGAAGAGCTTGAGAATGATGCCAAAGAATGCCAGTATCAGGAGCACGAACCAGAACAACAGGAGAGGATGGTTCCTGACCCTGGATTTGACCACTCTGTACCCTGTCAAAGCAACTTGTGTGTAAACAGGGAACCATCCCATTTTCTACCTCCAACGTGGTGTATGAACACCTCCTCCAGTGTGTTCCTGCCGGCTCGTTCTTTGACGTCCTTAAGGGTTCCTATGTCTGCGATATTGCCCTTGTTGATGATGGCTATTCTGTCGCAAAGCTCCTCTGCTACATCGGTTATGTGGGTCGAGAGTAGAATTGTTCCGCCTGCCCTAGCTTTCTGGGCTATTATGTCCTTGATGTACCTCGCGAACCTTGGGTCCAATCCTGAGGTTGGCTCGTCAAGGATAAGCATGGGCGGGTCATGGAGCACAGAGCTCGCAAACGCAACCTTCTGGCGCATCCCTTTGGAGTATGTGCCAATAAGCGAATCCATCTGGTGCCCTAGGTCCAGTATTTGGGAGAAGGCCTCCACTCTTTCCTCAAGCAGTTCGGGGTTAAGCCCCCTGATCGCTCCATTCATTGCCAGGAACTCACGTCCTGTTAGATGCTCAAAGAGTGCTGGCATTTCAGGCAGATACCCCATCAATGCCCTGGTCTTGAGCGAGTCGCCTACCACATCGATCCCAAATAGCCTAGCTGTTCCGCTGGTGGGTCTAAGCAGATTGACAAATATCTTGATGCAGGTGGATTTTCCAGCGCCATT
>JAUVCJ010000164.1 GCA_030595765.1 Thermoplasmatota archaeon
AGAAGAGCATACAAGCTCCGTAGAAGAAAATGAAGAAGAAAGGGAAAGGGTTAAGGAAACATTCAGTGCTGTTTGGATCTTAAGACTTCATGATTGCCACAAGGAACAGACCAAGGGCAAGGATTATGCCTACCACTGCTGCAATGATGTATACTGCTGCATCCTTGATGAGCTCAATCGTGGACAGAGGCGGGGTGCCTGTCAATCCAAGTATGTCGGTCCTGATGGATGCGATAAGGAACAATGCAAGCACAAGTCCTCCTAGCACTATTAGCGCGGCTCCGATCTTTCTGCTTTTTCCTGCTCCAAACCATGCAGTGAATATGCCTGCAAGTATAGTTGCTGCGCCGAATATCAGGGCCATAACTATTATGAAAACCACATACCAGTCTGTCACTGATCCGGAATCTCCTATGATCATGTTTTTTCCTCCTAGAATTTGATGCCAGTTAGTGTCTTTGTGTCGATGACGCCTGGAATGGTCCGTATCTTATCTACGACGACCTGACCCAATGAGTTAAAGTCGTTCGCATCGAGCTTCGCAATGAGGTCATATTCCCCAAATAGAGGGTGAACCTCAACGACCTGCTGTATGCTCTTAAGCTGCTCAAATACTTCGTGCTCCTTTGCAGGAGACGTACTAATAAGGACAAATCCGATTGCCAATCCATCACCTAAGGGGTCATACGAAACGTTCATAGATAAAGATTTCGACCCAGAACATTCGCCTGGCCAATGCCCATAAAACGGTAGAAGCCTTCAAAATACTATACAGACCCCTTTAAACCGCAGTATGGGCACTGAATGTCGGTGAGGCTTCCTGCATGCTCGACCTCAAATATTTGGGCGCAGTTGGGGCATTTGATCATGGTCTTCTTGCGGGAGAGTTCTTGAGTCTGACTAGTTTTGGTGTTATCCTTTGATTCAAGAACAACCTTGGCTTGAGGCATGAACCTATACTTCTCTCCTCTCTTTCCATGCTTTTCCTCGGTCATGAGTTCGCCGCCTTTTGCAGGAATTGACCTTTCAATCTGTCTTTTGTTCGTGGTCATCACTTCGGGAGGACGTGTCTCTTCTTTGGGTTCTTCCTTGAGAAGCTCCATGGCCTTGGCAACATGATGTTTGAATAACTTTCTGGCGATGTCGTTGGCCTTCTTTGTCAACTTGGAGCTGTGAAAGAAATCCTCCTTGTCAAAGGCAGCATTCGCCTCTTCGTAGAGTTCTTCAGCCTCGCCGATGTCGCAGCCAAAGCGTTTTGCCTCAGCAATTACTCCCTCTACTCCGTTAAGAAGCTCGTTGATCTCCTGTATACGGTTCTCTTTTGCTTCATCAATGAGTGTCCTGGCGGTCTGGATCATCTCTGCAGCCCGTAGGTACTTCTTGGCATCATAGTAAATGGAGGCGTCCTTGAGAAGTTGCTGGGGTTTTCCAACCTCGGCATCAATGCGCTTAGCTTCCTCAAGGTTATGTCTTGTCTGGGATATCATCTCCAGCGTGTTCTTGACAAGTTTGTTCTGGAGCTCGGTCAGAACTCCTCTAAGCTCCCTGAGCTTGCCATCGGCTTCTGAGAACTTCTTGATGTCCAAGGAATCCTTTGCATCGGTTAGGAGAAGGAATGCTTTGGATACGTCGATGTCGTAGTCCTTTAGCTTGGAGATTAGCTCCCGTGATGAGAGAATGGCATAAGATATCGATATTGCCCTGAAATCGATGATGTGGCTATTTGCCGAGTCCTGTGCATCCTCAGAGAATTCCAATGCTCTAAGATAGTCTCCGGCGTCATGGAGTCGCCTCAATTTGACCAGCATCTCTCGCAATTCATTGAAGTTGATATCCCAGCCCCTTGCGGAATTAATGGAATACTTGATGGAATCAAATTCACTCTGAAGCGAATCCAACCTGGACTGGTCAATGGTCACATTCAACTCCATTTTTTGATCATGGCTCTGTTCCAGGGGCATGCTGTCACAACCTATCAGAATCCGCTCCAGCCGGATCATTCTCTTATGTTTATGCGGTTATTTAACGATATCGGCCAATTTGGCACACCCAGCGCCTCCGGGCATGACAAGAACATAGGCTGTGTTCATATGAGAAAAATCTATTCACTTTCAGTTCTATCTCCCTATCATGGAATGGACAGAATGGGAGCAACACTACGAAGAGATCCTAGCAGATATGGGCTATGATCGGGATGCTGATGCCAGAGCTGCCCATCTGCTTTCCCATCTGCTTCCCTACGACCCCGAAAGCGCATTGGTAGCCCTGATCAGGCTTATCAAAGGCAGTTATGCGATCATTATTGGTGATGGGCCTGATTTCGAGACTGAGCTGGATCAGGTATTGGCAAAAGTCAGCTTGGAAAAGGCCAGATTTGAAAAGGCCAAATTGGCATGGGACAATCGTGTAAAGGATGGCTTGAGCGGGTCTGGATTGGCGCAGACCGACCTAAAAGAACCAGAGCCTCCGCTCCCTCATCGCCTGGTCGTAGCTGATGGGGCTGCTAGCCGCCTGCTTGCCATGAGCATTGTCCCGGATGTGATAGTGACTGACCTGGATGGGGATGTGGAGAAACAGGTGCAAGCCAATGAAAGAGGGGCGCTTGTGGTTGTCCATGCCCATGGCGATAACATACCAACTCTAAACAGATGGGTTCCCAAGTTCAAGGGGCAGATACTAGGTTCCACTCAGGGAATCCCACTAAGCAACGTGTTTAACTTTGGCGGTTTTACAGATGGTGACCGGGCTGCTTATCTGGTCAGCGATCTGGGAGCAAAGCACGCGACGCTATTGGGTTTTGACTTTAAGGAGCCAACACCCAAACCAGGCTCCGATTCTGCATTGAAGAAACGAAAACTGATCTGGGCCAAGAACCTTTTAGAAATGTTGTCCAGAAATTTCGAACTGTCTTATGGCTCTGGTGAGATGGCTGATGAGGATGGTAACTGATCTGTGGGAATCTAACTATTCCTTGGGCAGCCCCAGGTGTTCTTCCAGCTTTTCCAGGGTCTTGTGGATCTCATTGACCTCCTGGTGCATCTTCAACATCTCAGTCTCAAAAGGGGTAAAATCGCTTCCAGCAAGCATTCTGTGGGCTATGAACATTCCTAAGAATGTGGAGCCTATGACGGCCAGAATGGATATGACAACCAGGGCAAACACAAATACGAAAAAGTTTGTCAGCAGGTCATTGAACCTAATGTATCCTGTCAGCTGGGCAACCTCAATACCAACAAGCATGATTACCAGGGCCAGCCATATTATTGATGTTATTTTTGGCATTCTCATCGCAATACCTCCAGAAATCTTCGGTAGGGTTGGTCCCAATCCATCTTAACCTCATTGCCACTTTTCTCTATTACCCGAATGCTCTCTTTCCATGTGCTGTCAGGAACCTGTTCTATGACCACAGTGCAGTTATACCCGTATTGAACCTCTTTGATGTAGAGCGTGACGTTGAGGTGGAATGTTAGTGCCGTGGAATCTGGGATGTTATATCCGAGGAAGTATGTTTGGTTATCCTGGACCGTCAGGTTTGTGCCTATTTGGCCCTCTAAAGTAAGTTTGAGAGTGATGTTCGGGTAGCGATAGTCCCCAATTGCCGAAACATATATTTTGGTGTGATTGTCGGTGTGATCCACCAGGAGCTGTGGGAGCGCTCCCACTTCGGTGCTGGTACCAATATACCTTGGAGTGACCAGGACTATGACCATCATGACAATAATTGTTGTTGCCATCATCACTTTCTTGATCATCGGTTAAGCCTCATCTGACAAGCCATTGGGTTAATGGTTAATGAATCTTATCGGAAATTATCGGAGATATCCCGGAAACCTATCTGGGATCTATGTTTGGTAGATCAGGAATGTGTTGGTTTAATTATAGTGTGTTATCTAGCTCGCATGTGATATTTTTATCTGGGCACAGCTGGGTGCAATTGGGTGCAATTATTGAGATTTAACTGGGCTCACTTGCTATGAAAAATATGGGCTGAATTGCTGAGTTTTATTTAGATTCAACCGTTATGTGTCGGACTATTTCGGGGTATATCCTCCTGTTGTCTGATAGTTGTCAGTCGTTCATCGAAATTTGTCTTTCTATTGTCGGACTGTTCGCTCTTGCCGGATTAGGACGTGTTTTTAGGATTAACCCCTTTTAATTCCACCATAACAAGATATATATAGGACATCTTCTAATATACCTAGTGTCTGACGGGTGTCCGACTCTTATTTATCAAGGATGGGAATGCGCATGAAACTTAGAAAACAGAACAGATTCGATTCGAGTGACAAGGTTACGGCCGGTCTGCTCCAGGGTGGTGTTTACAACATAAACCCAGGATTCTCCGGTTCGCAACAGTTGAACCCAAAGGAGCCAAAGTACACAGACATTGCTAATGGTGCAAAGGTCATTGGCATGATGGTGCTCTTCCTGTGGTGGCTACCCCTTCTGGGTCCAGTCGTAGCTGGCTATCTGGGAGGCCGCAGGGCAGGAACCCCATTTAGGGGCTTTGCCGCAGGAGCCATCGTGGTGGCGGTCATTTATGGGATCATATATTCGCTTACTGTGGGCTTTTTTGAGTTCCAGTCCAGCGTTTCCGTGCTGCCTGGCATGGTGGTAGCAGCAACTGGCAAGGTCATACCCGAACTTGCTCCATATGCCACTGGTTTCTTCGATGGCTTTGGCTCTCTTTTCAGCGGTAATTTTGGAACCTATGGCATCCTGGTTACCTTCGGAGTGCTTGGCGGCATGGTGAGCCAACAGACCTACAACGACTTTAGGCGTGCGATGCGCAATACATTCGGCGGCTTTTCCGATGTATTCCAGCCTGACTATTTCATGCAGCTGGCAGACATGGTTGCCCAGCGCACTGTCTATGCCCTATCTTACATGAATCAGGTATCAAAGGGCATGCCGATGTCACTTCCCGAAGCCCAGGGTGTGGATGGCTCATTTGGCATACTTCCAGAGGCAGGAAGGGCTAACCAAGCCAATTCTGGCGGAGTTCGTTCAGGCAGAGCAAATTCCAGCAGAGCCAACTCCCATGGGGCTAGTTCCGGCAGGGGCGGCTCAATGGCGCAAGGGCATCGCGGGTGGAACCCCGGACCAAATGATGCATTTGACACCTCAGCCGTTGTGGATGTAAGCGAGGAAGCCATCATCAATGGTTGGAAGGAATCAAAGCGCCAGATGAATGGTGAGCCACGCAAGCGCTCAAGGGGCTCACGCAATTCCAAGCCCAAAAGAGTGGCAAAGGAGGCACAGACCCCGTTCGAGGAGGCCGGGATCCCGATCATTGGCGACTTTAAGGGCGGGAAAAAAATGGACAAGGAAGCCCAGGCTCGAATCGCTCAAGTCGAGGCTGGCGATTACGAGGGTTACGAGACCGTCCCAGCTCCAACGCATCCTGAAGAGCTTGGCTTTGCCACCCTCTAAAATAAGCGCCTGCCCATCCTTTAATCCCTTCCCTTCCTTTTTTCCTTCTTTTTTTCCTTCCTTTTGTTCATCTAATTAATTAACAGCCACCAAAATCCATATATATAGCCATGGCCTGGTGAATAGGGCATGGAGGAGAA
>JAUVCJ010000038.1 GCA_030595765.1 Thermoplasmatota archaeon
AGGGAGGAAGGAGTCCTGGGTGGCAAGCTTCTTGGAGCTGGCGGAGGCGGGTATCTGCTTTTGCTCTGCCCATTTGACAGAAGGCATAAGATCGCTGAACGCATGGAAAAAATGGGCGGCCAGATGGTAGATTTCGGATTCGAGAGCAAGGGATTGCAGAGCTGGCAGGTAAAGGAGGAGTAAAAAATGAGCTACATCGACGACATCACCACATGGTTTGAGCTGGACATGACGGTACGAAGATCCATGCTGAAGGGAGCTATCCCTGGCCAGCTGGAAATGCTTGCCAAAGCCATGGTGCAATGCTATCGAGGTGGCAAGAAGACCGTATGGTTCGGCAATGGCGGGTCTGCTGCTGATGCCCAGCACTTTGCAGCCGAGCTATCTGGTAGGTTCTACCTGGATCGCTCTCCCCTCAATGCACTCTCCCTGAGCGTCAACACCTCGGCACTGACCGCAATAGGGAACGACTACGGTTATGATACCGTGTTCGAGCGTCAGGTCAGGGGCATGGCATCAGAGGGCGATGTCGTGATAGGTATATCCACAAGCGGCACCTCTCCCAACGTAATCGCAGCACTGGATGCAGCAAAGGAGCTGGGTGCAGTAACTGCACTTCTTGCTGGCAAAGGCGGTTCTGTTCACAATCAGAATTATCACCACGTGATATGCGTCCCCAGCACCGATACTCCACAGATCCAGCAGGGTCATCTGAATATGGGGCATGTGCTTTGCTACCTTGTGGAGAAGGAGCTATTCGGCACAAAGTAAAAACAATGGTTGAAATGGTTGATTTAGATCTTATAGAAATCTTATAGGTGTTCTTCATGGGAAAAATCATGGGAAAAAAAGTGGTATTCATCGATAGGGACGGAACCATCATCATTAACAAGCATTACCTGGCAGACCCTGAAGGAGTTGAAGTATACCCTACGGTGGCTCGTGGCATCAAGCTGCTAAATGAGGCAGGTTTTCAAATAATCGTGGCAACCAACCAATCTGGAATTGCCAGGGGATTGTACACACATGACATCCTGGCGGCCATACATCAGAGGATGATCGACGACCTCCAGGCTGGAGGAGCCAAAGTGGATGCCCTTTACTACTGTCCACATCATCCTGATGACCACTGTGATTGCAGAAAGCCAGAGACCGGCTTAATCGAAAAGGCGATGTCTGAGCATGACCTGGACATGAATAACTCATACTTCGTGGGAGATAGAATGGCGGATGTCAAGGCAGGGTATACCATGGGCTGCAAGACCGTCTTGATCCCTGAGAAATGGGATCTTGTCATGACTGAGATGGAGGAATCGGATATCGACCCTAATTACCTAGGAAAGGAATTTATTGAGGGTGTGTTGTGGATACTTGACCATCATGCCAAAAAGAATGATTGATCCCGGCGAGGAATATTTTTTCGGCTAATATCTTATTCTTAGGTGTTGATGTACTGGACAGAAAAACTATTTCCTTTCTTGTGTGTTAGGGAAGGTTCCCCCTTTTTTCCACAAATGAAACGCTCAAGGAGGGAGCGCATGAATCGGTGACCCGCAGGGCTTCATGTTTCACTATAAAACAGCAAAAGCGTTCGCATTAAATTTTGTTGAACTTACTTATCATGTCATCTAATAGAGGAGATGCGATCTATTCTTTTGTCTCATTAGCTAAATCGACTTTATGAAAGAGAAAAGCGAGGAATGCAGGTATAAGCATGAATGAAAGTAAATTGAGCATGAACCCCAATAGAGGGTGTAAAATGTTCCAAATAAAAAACGAATGGATTAATAAAAACGAAATACCAACCCCAATAACCGCCCCCATTGTAGAATATGAGAAAAGAAGAAAATAACGAGCGCGATGAGTACATATACAAGATAAATACACAAACAATAAGGGAAGGATTAAAACCAAAGGGGTATACCAATCGGGCAGGATATATATGCTGAGGAAACCTATCCCACCTCCTAGGGACACAAAGAGAGGGCAATATTCATCGATAAAGCGGGATATTTTCATATGGCAACACCTTATGCAGTCCATCTATCGCTTAACTTATTGTCCAACTCATGGGATTCATTCCATGATGATTATTTCTTAACAAAGAATGGATGAACTAAGGCATACCGCTCTTCCATCCTTTCCCAGCAGTATTTCTTCTCGAATGCTTTCCTACCCTTCTGGCCCATGTTTCTGCACCACTCCTGGTTTTCGGATAATGCTCGAATGGTTTCCTGAATTCCATCTTCATCTTCTGGGTCGAGTGCCACCCCACATTCAGCATCATCAACCACGATGCTTTTCATGTCAGGAAAATCGCTAATGAGCTGGGGAATACCCACTGCCATATACTCGAAGATCTTATGCGGGCATCTGTGAAGGTAATTGTCGCTAGCAAGCTCCAAAATGGCACTGCCCAAGTCAAAGCAGGCTACGTGTGTCATCATTTGATGGGATGATAATCTGCCAGTGATGTGAACCCTATTCTGAAGCTTTAGTGATTTGGCCATCTCCGAATATTCCCTAACTACATCTTCTCTGCCGCCTGCAAGAAGAAGCTTAATGTTATCTGGAAGGGCAGGAAGCAACTTGATCAGCATGTCGATCTTGCTCTCAGGGGTGAGGTTACCAACGAATCCAAGAATGAAATCACCCTCCTGGTAGCCCAAGCTCCTGCGCAATGCGCATGCCTCTTCAGAGCCGCGCTGGGGTACTCCATGCATGCTTCGGGAGTTGTGGATCACAGTGACTGGCACTCCCCATGCCTGGAACTTCTTGGCAATTCCAGGGCCTACAGTGAAGGTATGGTCCACGTTTTTGATGAGCTTCTTTTCAAGCTTGAGGAACCAGCTACCCATCCTTGGGTTTTCCTCTGCAACCATTGCTGGCCAATCCTCATGTGAATCGTAAAAAAGAGGCACCCCAAGGCGTTTTTTAGCTCTAACAGCGCCTCTTAGAACTTCGGGGTTATGGCAGATTATGCCATCTGGTTTTATCCCAGTTACAACCCTATGCATTAGCTTCTGGACCCTGGTCATGGCCTTGGCTTTGCCTACAAAAGAGTCCGGAGGGACTAGGCAGACTACTCTATGAACAGTAGCATCATTTATGACCTCGCGTTCTGGGCAAGAGGTCTCTTTTTTTATCCAGCAAACTAGATGGACATCGTAACCCAGGCGTTTTAGAAAATCAGCTTGAAGTGTGGGTCTTGGAGCTGTTAGGCCGCTGGTTCTATCCCTTACGAAGTCATCGTGAAACATGATGACTGCTTTAGGTTGACTCTGGCTAATTATAACACCCCGGCGATATCATTTTATTAGCTCCACTGCGAAAACCCTGGCCAGAAGGTTTGGCATGATCTTTACAAGGCCTTCAGGGAGCCCAGGTGTCCAGAACCAGGTCCTGGCAGGTCTCAAGCCTATGCTTCTTGCCCCGTCCAGAAGATCTTTGTATGAGAATAGATGAATGTGCTGGGTGTCATGCCAGAAATCATCAAACAGTGGCGCTTTAGGGAACCTTCCTCCAAGGAGCTGAAGCCTGGCTTTGATGTAGGCCATGTTGGGAGAGGCCATTATTATCACAGGAGCTACCCGCTTGCATTCCTTCAACAGCTCAAGAGGCCTGTAGACATGTTCGAGAACATCTACTGCCACGCATACATCGAACTCATCGTCCTTGAAGGGAAGTCCCATGTCCAGGTCACAGACCTTTGAATCGAGTCCTTTTTCCTTTGCGATCTTTACAGCTTTTTCACTGAGGTCGATCCCGCTAACAGTACAGCCTTTCTTCTCCATAAGTTGTGCACCAAGTGCTCCATCACCACAGCCAACATCCAGAACGTTCTTGTCCTTACCCATCCATGAGAGCACTGGCTTGAACTCCAGTCTGTTGACCCCACCTTCGGATTCCTTCTTGTCCCAGTAGGCCTCAACGGTCCGCTTCACAACTTCTGGCATTTTTCAGCGTTCTCCCTTTGGAACCTCCCAAATGATTTGGGAAGTGCTTGCCCAATGAATCCAGGGATGGATACTTAATTCTTTCCTGAATGCAGGCCAGGCCATACTTAGGCTCCTGCTCCAGCCATGTAAAAGGCTCTAGCCATCCAGGCCAACACCCTGCTCCAGCCATGTAAAAGGCTCCAGCCATCTAGGCCAACACCCTGCTCCCGCCATACAAAAGGCTCCAGCCATCCAGGCCACACCCTGCTCCCGCCATACAAAAGAACCCAACCATCCAGGCTTAGGCTCCTGCTCCTGCCATGAAAAGACTATAGCCAGACAAGATATAAGCCTGAGCAGTTCTCAGGAACAAACCTCTGCCAGGTCAGGCAAAAGCCTAATTATTTCCTTTCCCTATCAGTTGAACGTGAGACTAGTTGTTACTCTTCCGTTCTTTTCCACAAGGGTGGGTCAGGCCGAGTATTACCTGTATAAAGAGATGGTCAGGGCCGGGGTTGAGGTACATATCGTTTGCTCAGACCAGCCCTATCCCTCTCCGTTGCAAAAGGGGTCGGATTTCTTTCCGCTGGGCGAGGAAGATGTGGATGGCATTGTTGTTCATAGGCTAGCCCTAAAAAAGCGGGTCGGGGAGTGGGCGTTCTTCGGCAGAGATTATCTTGAAATGGTGCTTGAGCTTGCTCCAGACATTCTGCATACCCACGAGTTTCGGTATCATGCCTCGAAATTGGCGGTGCAGGCTGGAAAGAGATTGGATGTTCCTGTGGTTCTGACCCAGCATGTATATCATGTTCCGGTGACCTGGTACTATCGAGTGCCATTCAGGGCTTGGATGGCTACTGCTGGCTATGATGTCCTGCCCTCTTGCTCCAGATTCGTAGCATTGGGTCCTGCCCAGAAGGCCTACCTGTTGGAGTGGGGAGTATCTCCTGAGCTTGTCTCGATCATTCCATCCGGGGTTGACAGTTCCCTGTTCAAACCAGGTTCAAGCTCCAAACGAGAAAAAGTGCTACTCTATGTAGGTTCGTACCAGGACCGGAAACTGGGACTGTTCCTGCCAGTTTTGGAGAAGTTCCTGAAGGAGAGGGTGGATTGGAAAGTTGTTTTCGTGGGAAAGGGGGAGCTAGAGGAGAAGGTGGACACCTATGCCCGTCGAAACCCGGACCAAGTGACCAATGTTGGTGTTTTGGCAAGGGAAGAAGTTCCTGAATTGATGGCAAGGTCGATGTTGTTTGTCCAGCCATCAAGGGAAGAGATATTCGGGCTATCGGCATTGGAGGCTCAGGCTTGCGGGCTCCCAGTCGTTGCCACACGGGAAGGTGGGTTACGCACCATAGTGGAAGAAGGTGTTACCGGTCTGCTGGTGGAAAAAGCACCAATGGCAGTTCTTGCAGGCCTGCTCAAGGCCACCAAGGATCCAAAGGTTATTTCAAGCATGAGCAAAAGTGCCGTCACCAGGGTCAAAAAACACTTTTTATGGAGCGACATATCAGCCCATACTTTGGAAGTGTTTAACCTGGCAATGGTGGACAAGTAAGTATTTGACATGCCATTATCGGAAAAGCAAGCATTTCGCCTGTAATGTCGGGAAAAGGGCAAACAAGGCAAGTTTATGGCTTGGCCCTGTTGAATCTCTTAGCAAAAAGGTACTTGAGATTCTTCATGCCGTCACCCCAGGAGTTTAGCTTAACCTCACCCTTGCGGATGTGGTAGGAGATCGGTATCTCCTTTCCCCTGAGCTTCTTGCGCCACACTTCAATTTTTATCTCCTGGGATAGTGGCATGCCATCGGAGATCAGCTCGATCTTGTCCAATATCGACCTGCGGAAAACCCACATTCCACTTTGGGAGTCCCGAAGCCTCATGTTGAAGAGGACGTTCATTGTGGTTTTCAGAACCCAGTTCCCAATGCGATGCTCCCTGCTCATGACTCCCTTCTTTAGTTTGGAGAGTCTATCCCCTGTGATGAAATCTAGCTTCTCGCTCTCAAGTATCTTGACAAAATTGGGAATGACATCGGCTGGATATGTGCAGTCGGCATCCAAGGTCGCTAAGTAGGTGCCTTTGGCAACAGCAAATCCAGTTTTATAGGCCCTGCCATATCCTCTGCGAGGCTCGTCAATCACGACCGCTCCCTTTTCGGTTGCTATCTCTCTAGTTCTATCTTTGGAGTTCGTGTCAACCACGAGGACCTCGTAGTAACCCTTGTGCTCTGGCTCTAGGGCTTTGTTAATGGCATCCATGACCTCGCCCATGGACTCCTCTTCGTTCATCGTAGGGATGATAACCGAAATTCTGACCTCGGCCATGCTCAGGCATTTAAAAGCTCTTAATTAAGGGTTTCCCATCCCAGGGAACTCCAATGAATCCTACAATTCGCCTTAATGTGGTGTTTTCGGGGCTTATTCGCGAATTTGGTGGTATTGTATCCCACAATCTTTTAATACCATACGCGCTTTAACCTCAAATCCTCCCTTCAGGGTGGTGAAGCCTATGAAATTGCCACGTACAATGAATACATATTGCCCAAGCTGTAGCAAGCACACCCCACATGAGGTCGAAAGGGTGAAGAAGAAGAAGGCGAGCGAGCTCAAGAGAGGACAGAGACTCTTTAGGCGTGTAATGGCCGGTTATGGTGGTTTTCCAAGACCCAAGCCAGAGGGAAGGGAAAAGCCGACAAAGCGTATCTATCTAAGATACCGATGCAAGACATGCAAAAAGGCTCATCAGCGGCCATGCCGCAGGGCAAAAAAATTCGAACTGGTAGGATGATATTATGGCTCCAAGCACAACCCCGGAACATAAACGCGGCAGTTTTCTTCGCATCAAGTGCTTAGATTGCCAGAATGAGCAGATTCTATTCAACAAACCTTCCACATCGGTGCCATGCTCCGTTTGTGGGACAACGCTTGCTAAATCCACAGGCGGCATTGCGAAGATCAAGGGAGAGATTGTCGGAGTGCTAGAATAATGGCCAAGCTGTACGATTTTCCCGAAGAGGGCGAGCTAGTAATGGCAACGGTTCAGAACGTGAAGAACTACGGAGCCTTCGTGTTTATGGATGAGTATGATAACAAGGAAGGTTTCATACACATTGCCGAGGTTGCTACTGGCTGGATAAAGTATATTCGAGACTTCGTGCGCGAAGGCCAGAAAGTTGTCTGCAAGGTTATGAGGGTAGAGGAGAGCAAGGGTCATGTGGATTTGTCTCTTAAGCAGGTAAATGAACACCAGCGCCGGGAAAAGATCCAGCAGTGGAAGAACGAGCAGAAGGCTCACAAGCTTCTAGAGATCGTGGCTGAAAAGGAAGGTCTGGCTGTTGACAAGATGTACGAGAAGTTCGGATTTGACCTGATAGAGAAGTATGGCACGCTCTACCAGGCCTTTGAGGCCGTGGTTGCTGACCCTGAGGGCTTGAAAAAGGACGGCTTCAAGGGGAAATGGGTCAAGAACTTCATGATCGTGGGTAATGAGAACATTACCCTTCCATACGTTAACATAAGTGGCTTGCTGGAGCTGACCACCAGATTACCAAATGGCATTGCCCACATACGTGAGGCCCTGGAGAGCGCTGTTAATGATACGGTACAGGAGGAATGTACTGTGACCGTTCTTTATTTGGGTGCACCACGCTATCGACTTCAAGTAACGGCACCAGAGTACAAAGTAGCTGAGGAAGAGCTACGCAGGGCTTCTGAACGTGCTATCACCAACATCGAGAATAACCAGGGAGAGGGCAAATTCACACGGAAGGAGATGGCTTGAGAACCTCTTTTCGATACTGCAGTGAATGCCAGAGATACTCGCTGGCAGAAAGTTGCCCCCAATGTAGCTCCAGTACTGTTGTACCGGTGCCTGCCAGATTCTCACCTCAAGATAGGTGGGGACAATACCGAAGGAAGCTCAAGCAGGAGCTCAAGCAGGAGCAGTTGAAGGATAATACCATATGAGGGATGCTTCATGGAAGAGGTTGTAATAAAATTTATTAAAAAGCCGAAATTACGCTCGCCCGTTCTTATAGAAGGACTTCCAGGCGTTGGCAACGTAGGCAAGCTGGCTGCTGAGCATTTGATAGACCAGCTCAAAGCTGTTAAGTTTGCAGACATTTACTCCAAACATTTTCCACCTCAAGTGCTTGTCAATGATGATGGCGTTATCAGGCTGGTCAACAACGAGCTCTATTACAAGAAGCTCCCAAAATCGGAAAGCGACCTAATATTCTATGTGGGCGACTACCAGGGGCTTACCCCAGAAGGGCAATATATGCTATCCTCAAAAGTTCTAGACATCTGCGAAGAGTTCAAAGTCAGCAGAATTTACACACTAGGCGGATATGGCATGGGGAAGATGATACAGGACACACGCGTCCTGGGTGCAGCCACCAGTAATGAACTGGTAGAAGAGATGAAGGGTGCAGGTGTGGTTTTCCCCAAAGGAGAGCCTGGAAGCGGCATCGTAGGCGCCAGCGGCCTTCTGCTCGGCCTTGGAAACCTGCGAGGTTTAGAAGCTGTATGCCTGATGGGTGAGACCTCAGGTTACTTTGCAGACCCTAAAGGAGCCCAGGCCGTGCTGGAAATACTGACCGAACTAATAAATGTCAAGGTGGACTTCCAAGACTTGGTGGACAAGGCAGACCAGATAGATGCTATTGCCTCTAAACTTAAGGATTTGGAAGAGACTGCTCAGGCTGGAGGCGGGATGCCTACTCCCAACCCGGACGACCTTCATTACATTGGCTAGATTCGGATTCCAATTTTGGTAGGAGCAAATCTTGGCATAGTCAAGTGAAGTCTAATCTTCAAGCCGCAGTGCTTAGTCGAAACACATTGCATTGCCAGGCCGCACCTCTAGGCTAAGTCGGATTTTTGGTGTGGTCAGCGATACCCTTTTATTGAACATCTGCCTTTAAAGTGTCTGGTGAGAGCTTGAAACGTATAGCCTTGGGGGAAACCATGCCAATAGTGGTGACACAGGTTTTGCCTGTGGAGGGAAAGGATAAATTCCTTGTCAAGTTTGTTGATGATGACGGTGACGAAGGCTCTGTTTTTCTGGATGTGCAGGTTCCAACAGGCCCAGCGGAATTGCGCATTATCCACATGGACAAACCTGCTAAGGAAGAATGAGCTGGACACAACCCTTTAATTGGAGTTGTGCCTCTTGGCCTGTCGAGGGGTTCCAACGGAAAAGCGCGTAAGAAACCTGATCTTGCTCCTTGTGGGATTACTGGTTATGATGCTGATGATCAGGAGCATCGGCATATCCGCTCTGGTCACAGGCATATCCAATGCAAGACCCGAACTGCTTTTAACTGGGGGATTGTGCATCTTCACAGTGGTTCTTATAAAGGGTACAAGATGGATGTTTTTATTCCCATACACCAGTAAAGCCAATGCACTGAGGACTTATCTCTTGGGTCAGGCTGTCAATGAGGTCGCACCTATTGGCTCAGGGGAGCTTACCAGGGTAGTATTTGCAAAAGACAGGTTTGGAGTCTCCCCCGGAGCCACCCTGGCAGCTTGTACGGTTGAAAGGCTTGCAGACACCACCTTTCTTGTTTTGGGTAGTATGGCCTTCCTCATGCTAGCCGTTTCCAATCTTGCCTTGCCAGCAAATTTCTACACAGTCGCATACATGGGCATTCCCATTGCAATGGTGATAATCGGTCTTGGTTTCCTGCTTCTCATCAGACCAACAGCCCTTAACAAGGTATCAGGCTGGCTGGAGAGGCTTTTCTCCAGCAATGCTGGCAAGCTGAACGATATAACGAATTCCGTTGCTTCGATGCTTGGCTCTTTCTCTGGCGCACTTGAGGACTTCAAGGGGGAAAAACGCACCCTCCTGATGGTGTCCATTCTGACCATTGTCGGATGGGGGATGGAAGCCTTGGGTCAGTATTTCATAATAAGATCCTTTGGCTTTGAGGTCAGTATATTATACCTTTGGGGAGTGCTTTCGATATCCTGGATAATTGGAACTTTTAGCTTCATACCCGGCGGCCTTGGTGTCAGAGAATGGGTCTACACCGTTGTCTTGGGCATTCCATTGGCGGCTGGAGCTTTGGCAGCCCTCATGTACAGGTTGATGATATACATTTTATTTGGAGGAGGAGCGCTTATTTCTCTGGCAACACTTAAAAAGAAGAAGAACAAGGAGAAAATGGCCAGAAAAAGCATCAAGACGGAAAGGGATGGCAAGGCGGCCAAGAGCAATGCCATATCAAAAAAATAGCCCGCTCTAACACTTCTCTGTTTGCATTAAAATGCAGGTGTGTAGTTTCATAAGCGTTATATATAGTGTCAATAATGGGGCAATCGGTTGAAAATCGTGCGAAAAACCAGTTTTATGCTGGTAATAGCATTATTATTGCTATTGCCTGTGTTTCCAAGCCATCTCTATGGTGCCGGTGAGATTCCAATCAGCTCGAATCGTCCAATTCACTCTACGCAAGCATTGCTCCAGGATTCGGATGGCGTGCAGCATGTTGCATGGTTTGAGGCTGGTTCTCAGGGATTGTTCGATCTGCATTATATTTCATACTCTGAATCGGGTGAAATATTGGTAGGAGATACTGTTGCTAGTTCCGGCATGAAAAACCCTTCCCACCTGGCAATGTCGATTGACAGCTCAGGAGACCTCCACTTCATATGGCAGGATGATATTAGCGGATTGCTTAGATGCACTTACCTGCATTTAAGCAGAATTGATTTTTCTGTCCTTAATGAGCACATACTCGGCACCACAACCCGGCCAACCTACTTCCCGGCAATGGCTATTGACGAGGAAGATAACGTGCACATGATCTACAAGATAATCCATGGCGGGGGTCCCTATATCTTTTATACCAAGGTGACAAAGACTGGCATAATTGAGGAGGAAGGGCAGGTGGTTTCCCCGCACTTGATGAGCAGAGAGAACATGAACGGGATTCATATCGTTATTGGCGATCCAGGCACCCTTCATGTGAGCTGGAAGGACTATAATGCATACGCTAGGGATTACATTGAACTATATTATGTCCAACTGGACAGTTCTGGCAATAAATTGACATCCATCTCTACGGTAGCTGGTCCATCTTTGAATATTTTTGACTCGATGCTGGAGTCAGATGGACAGGGTGGTGCATACATTTCATACAGCGACAACGTCAATGACAAAAGGCAGGTGCTGGTCCAGAGAATCTCTAGCGTGGGAATTCCTCTGGGGGATCCCATTGTTGTATCAAGCTCACCGGAATCCTCCGATCAGCCAGATATCAAAGTTGATAGCCAGGGTAAGGTCTATGTCTGTTGGATCGGAGTGATAGAACAGGCTCAAGAGCTTTTTTTCTCGATAATATCTCCAGATGGGGAGATTGTAATCAACGAGGTTATACTTGCCAAGTCTTCGAACCTGACAAATCCCAGGATGGTTCTGGCAAGCGATAATCTCCCCTTCATCACATGGAAGGATAATTCCGAACTGGAAACGCTATTTGGCGATTTTTTCTCGAGCCATGACCTTATTCAGTTGACCCTGAGGGATCTTCGGTTTTCCATGGAAAACGCAACTGAGAACTCTCTCATCACCATATACATGGAGATGGCCAATGATGGTGGCCTGGATTCTATTTTTGGCATGACTGTAACGTTCCTTGTGGATGATGTCCTGCTTGCTCCGGCACAGGCGGTTGCACAACTAACACCTGGCTCTACACGAATTTTGGAGCAGACTTGGATACCCACACGTTCTGGCGTGCATGAGGTTGCGGTTTTGGTTGATTTTGGAGGGAAGACAAAATCCATTCAGAGAAACTACGTAGTTTTTGGCAGCCTGGATGCTTCAAAGGTCGAAGTAACTTCTGTACAATTATTTCGTGGATTTCCCGGGTCTCTTGAGGTAGATGTGGTAAACCAGGGAGAGACCCTCATTAGCGGTCTCTATGCAAACCTGACCCTTGGCTCTGATGGTGTGCGTCCCCTGCTAACGAATATTCTGTTAGAGTCAGGCCAAAAGTTGAGCATACAGGTTGGATGGACCCCTAACACCGATGGGAACACGACACTGATTCTGAACCTAGATCATTCTGCTGGGCAGGCAGTTTTAATCTCAAAAATTTGGATAAGCCCAGATGTACCAAAGCCGGATATCTTGATAGGGGATATCACACTCTCCAACGAGGTTCCAAATCCAGGAGAAAATATTCTAGCTAGAGTTGAGGTTAAGAATAATGGCACAATATCAACGAGTGCCGTATCGGTTGAGTTAATAATAAATGATGACGTATTTGAGAGCCAGACCATAGCACATTTACCTGTTGGTACCAGCAAATACCTAATGTTCGATTTCGCCCTGACCAGGGGAGATGCCGAGGTTTTTCTTGAGTTCAAATTGGATGGGGAAAGCCTGATTGACGAGTCTAATGAGACCAATAACGTCAAATTCATTACTCTTGTCATTGAAGAGGAAGGTGGATTTGGAACCTTTCTTTTGGTCCTAATATGGCTGATTATAATGGTCTCCATGTCCATATTTTATAATAGAAGTGGGCGTGATGAATTGGTTCCTCAGCCTAAGATCGAAGATAATCTAGAACCAGCCATTGAGGAAAAGGTTAATGGACATCGATTTAAGATGTTCGAGAAATTAAAAACCCCAAAACCACCAGCGCAGGAAACCGCCTCTGTTGACAGTGATTCCAGAAGCGCCCTTGATTGGGCGAGCTCGGAAGATGGCTGGAAGCAACCCGTGGGTGAGACTGGACCCATGCCTGCGAATAAGGGCGATGGCCATATCCATGGAAGTGCAAGCCTGGAAGATATTGAGGAGCATCTGGCCAAGAAAGGATTTGGTCCCAGGCATCCAAATGACCTTGTATTTGCCACTAATCTCACTCAAGAAGAGCAAAGGAAGAACATGGAGAAGCACAACGATTTCCTACGCAGAACCAAGGATGGGTTGGACAAGAAGCGGAAGTGGGAGGAGGCAGTTACCTGCCCGGCATGTGGATTGAAGATCCTTTCGTTTGAGGATCACGATTGTCCAGGGCGTGAGAGGGTGGAGCACCAGCTCCAGATGTCAAAAATAATCTTTAAAGGCATCACCGAGTACCGATATGAGGAGTTTAATGCAAGGCAGGAACGGGATATAAAGCGATTTGAGGGAATTGAGAGAAGAGAGGAAATCTGGGATCAAAGCCTGGGCTTTAAGAAATTAAAGGTTGACGATTCATTGAAGAACGAGGTTGATGACCTCCACCTCCAGCATACCAAGGACAAGCAAATAAGATATGATCATCTAAGAAAGGATGGAGATGCAAAGAAGGATGCCTGGGAAATGTCTCTTAGGTGTGGTGTATGTGGGAAGACAATAATGCCGGGGAAGGAACACGAATGCCAGTAATATGAGATTTCCCCAAATAGCAACAAAACTATTAACCATTGAGTGATATTTAAGGAAGAATCCTCCAGGAGTCTACATGTCAGAAGCATTCACCGTTCGGGTCCAGCATATGTGGAAGACCTATAACGGTAGTCATCACATTCTAAAGGGGATTACCTTTTCGGTGGAGCCTGGAGAGATGGTGCTGATAAGAGGCCGATCAGGGTCTGGTAAGACTACTTTGTTGAGCCTGCTTGGATGCCTGGACAGCCCAACGAAGGGAGACCTATACCTCAACGGTTATGATACTGGAAAGCTTTCCCAGAAAGAACTTGCCAGGATCAGGTTGAACAGCATCGGAGTGGTGTTCCAGTCTCATAATTTGATCCATGACCTAACAGTAATGGAGAACGTGATGCTCCCATTGCGCATTGCAAAGAAGAATAATAGCTTTGAGAGGGCAATGTCCCTGTTGAAGATATTCAACATGGAAAAACAGGGCTCCAAATACCCCCATGAAATGTCCGGCGGAGAGAGGCAAAGAGTTGCAATCGCACGGGCGCTATCAAACAATCCTTCACTGCTTCTGGCAGATGAGCCCACAAACTCCTTAGACATCATGAACTCGACCCTGGTTACCGAGGCTTTCAAGAAAGCCAACCAGGAATTCGGGACCACTGTCATTATTGCATCCCATGACCCGCTGGTAGGAGACCAGATGAAGAAGAAGTACACGCTTTACGACGGTGAGCTGTTTTTCACGCCGGAGAA
>JAUVCJ010000086.1 GCA_030595765.1 Thermoplasmatota archaeon
GCCTGTCAAAGTAGTTGACATACATCTGCATCTGCCCAAGGTCCTGATGGGTGAGCTTGTCAATTTTGAGGTCGATAAGAACATAGCACTTGAGTATCCTGTTGTAGAAGACAAGATCCACATAGAAATGGTCCGAATCGAAGGTGAAACGCTTCTGCCGCGCTTCAAAGAGAAATCCCTTGCCCAGCTCCAGAAGGAAGTGTTCCAGCCTGTTGATTATCGCACTCTCAAGCTCATGCTCGGAATATGAGGGTCTTTCATCCAGACCAAGAAATTCCAGAATATAGGGTTCTTTCAACATGTCTGTAGGGTTATCGATTATTTGGCCTTGGACTGATAACTCTTTGATCTTGTCCTTGTCCCTACTCAAAGCCAATCTCTCATAGAGTCCAGAGCCGAACTGCCGTTTCAGCTCTCTAAGCGACCAGCTGTTCTGTGTTGCCTCGATCTCATAGAAACGACGTTCGTCCCTGTCATCAATTGTCATCAGTAACACATAATGGGACCAGTTGAGGGAGAATTGAACCTGTCCGCTTAAAGGCTCAGGATGTGCTTTGGACAATTCCCCAGACAGTGTCTGGTTATTCTCAGCCAGCGTAGCAAATGACAATCGCCCAGACGGTGTCTGGGCAATCTCTGGCATTCTGTCCCGATACTCGACATAGAACCGCCGCATATATTCCAGGTTGCTCTTTGAGAAGCCCTTTCCAAACTCCCCTGTGAGTTCTTCAGAAAGCTTTACCATCAATTCCTGGCCGTAATCCGCCCGTTTCTTACCAGATTGCTCATGCTCTATTATCGTTCGCCCAATCTTAAAATTCGTTAACACCTGAAGAGTATTCACACCCTGTGATGCGATCTTCCTGGCTGATTCAATCAGGCCCTTGATCTCATGGATAAGCTTTCTTGCTTCATCGTCCATAGCCCAGAGCCTCCATGTTCTTCGTTATGGCATCCTCCAGCTCTTTGCCTTCCTCAAATTGCTTGTAAAGCTGTTTGGTCAATCTCTCCATCTTCTCCTCGAAAGGCTCGCCATCGTCTTCGACCTCAGCTACCCCAACGTACCTTCCAGGGGTCAGGATATGATTGTGTTTTTGGATCTCCTCAAGGGCGGCGCTCTTGCAGAAACCTGGGATGTCCTCGTATTCTCCAGCCTCATCGTCTCCGCACCAGGCATGGTAGGTATTGGCGATTTTGGATATGTCTTCCTCGGTCAGCTCCCTATGGACCCTATCGATTAGTACACCCATCTTTCTGGCATCGATGAACAGTGTCTGGCCAGAGCGGTCTCTATGCTTTCCGTTGCTCTTTTTGCGGGTGACGAACCAGAGACAAGCAGGGATGCCAGTTGAATAGAACAATCCTCCTGGAAGCGCAACCATGCAGTCCACCATGTCAGCCTCGATTATGCTCTTGCGTATCTCTCCCTCACCGGACTGTTGGGATGACATAGAGCCGTTTGCTAGCACGAAACCTGTAATGCCGTTTGGAGCAAGATGATGTATAAAATGCTGCACCCATGCGAAATTGGCGTTTCCTTTAGGAGGTATCCCGAACTTCCAGCGAATATCATCCTTTAATCGCTCTCCACCCCAATCGCTGTCATTGAAGGGAGGATTGGCAATGAGAAAATCCACTTTCAAGTCCTTGTGGGCATCGTTATGGAAACTTCCTTCTGGGTTCCATTGGATATTGGATTCGATGCCTCTGATCGCTAGGTTCATTGTACAGAGGCGCCAGGTGGTAGGATTCGATTCCTGGCCATATATTGAGAGGTCATTGACTTTTCCACCGTGAGCTTTTACAAATTTTTCGGATTGAACGAACATTCCACCAGACCCACAGCAGGGATCAAACACCCTGCCCTTGTAGGGTTGGAGAATCCCCACAAGAACCTGGACGATGCACCGTGGAGTATAGAACTGGCCCCCTTTCTTTCCTTCAGCACTGGCAAACTGGCTTAGGAAATACTCATACACTCTGCCTAAGATATCTTTGCTCTTGCTTTCATCGTCTCCAAGGCCAATACCGCCAATAAGGTCTATCAACTCACCAAGGCGCTGTTTGTTAAGAGCAGGCCTGGAATAATCCTTTGGTAGAACTCCTTTTAGGGTCTTGTTATTCTTCTCTATCTCATCCATTGCATTGTCGATGAGTTTCCCAATGTCTGGTTGCTTGGCTTTGTCCTGAAGGTGAGACCATCGAGCCTTTTTAGGCACCCAGAAAACACTTGCAGAAATGTATTCATCTCGATCCTCTGGATCAATATATTTGTTCTGCTTGGCTTCTGCTATCAACCATGATTGCCTCTGGTCAAAGGCGTCGGATATGTATTTTAGAAATATCAATCCAAGAACTACATGCTTATACTCAGCCGCGTCCATGTTGCTTCTAAGCTTATCAGCAGCTTGCCAGAGCTTTTCCTCAAAACCTAAATTGGCACCGGTACTTGATGATTTTTTGGCCATTAGCTCACCTCACACATATTAACACCTCTCAAACTGCACTGACTCCAGAAAATCCTGAATGGATTGAGAATATAAATGCATGCCGGAGGCATGGCTAAGATGAATGTGACCTGCTCAATTGTTGTGACCGTGTCGCAATAATTCACTGTTAATAGCGTCCATTAAACGCTGAGGGGATCCATCCTTCACGCTCTCTCGACATAGAGCTTGCATAGCTCCACTATGACCTCAACTGCCTTGTCCATGGCATCCACTGGAATATACTCCAGTTTGGAGTGGAAGTTGTGCCCGCCTGTGAAAATGTTTGGAGTTGGCAGTCCCATGAAAGAGAGTCTGGCTCCGTCGGTTCCGCCACGTATGGGCTTTCGGATGGGTTCAAGTCCTGCTCTTCGAACAGCTTCCATCGCGTTCTCTACAATGTCAGGGCGCTCTTCGATCTTCATGCGCATGTTGAGGTATGACTCCTCGATCTTCAACTCGATCTTTGCCCTGGGGTTGCGCTCTATCTCAGCATCCACTAGCTTCTCAATGAGCGCTTCTTTCTGCTTTAATCCATTAAGCTCGAAATCACGGACTATTAGCTTGATCGTGAGGGAGCTTACATCTCCACAAACATCGTTTGGATGGATGAATCCCTCTCTGTTCCGGGTTGTCTCAGGTGCCATGTCCTCAGGCAACGCTGCCACGATCCTGCCTGCGATCCTAAGGGAGTTCACCATCTTGTTAAGTGCAGTACCTGGGTGATGATTTACACCCTTGATAGTTATGGTTGCTCCGGATGCATTGAAGTTCTCGGTCTCGATGCTACCCAGAACATCTCCGTCCATTGTGTAGGCCAGGTCTGCTCCGAAGGCCTCGACATCGAAGTACTTGGTGCCGTTGCCAACTTCCTCGTCAGGGGTAAAGGCCACCTTTATGTCGCCATGTAGCAACGAGGGGTCTGCAACAAGCAGGCCCAGAGCAGCCATTATCTCTGCGGTTCCAGCCTTGTCATCTGCACCTAGCAGTGTGGTTCCATCCGAAGTGATGATGCGTGAACCCTTGAAGCCTGAAAGGTACGGGTTATTCTCAGCTTTTATGACAATGCTGGTGTCGCCAGGAAGGACCAGGTCGCCTCCATCGTAGTTCTCATGAATTATCGGGGACACATTGGTGCCAGAAACATCCGGGGAGGTGTCCACATGCCCAATGAATCCAATGATCGGCACCTTTCCCTGTGCTGGATGGCCATCCGGTATGTTGGAAGGCAGGGTGGCGGTAACGTAACCATACTGATCCATAACCACATCCGGGAGGCCAAGAGCTTTTAGCTCATCAACCAGCAGGAGTAGCATATCCTTTTGTTTCTCAGTTGATGGATAGCACTCTGCGCCATAGCTGGATTGAGTATCTATCTTGACGTATTTTAGGAACTTTTCAAGGACATCGCTTTGCATAACTTTTCCCCCGTAGCTTAATCGGCCGTTTCGAACAAACCGGCCAAATAAGGAACAGCCGGTTGAATACGAGCATTGTATTTTAAGATTATGTGATACAAGGGCATATTTTTATAACGTAGTTTGAAGGCAAAACCATAGCAAGAATAAGTGATGATAATGAGGAGGGTGATATGAGGATAGCATGAGGGTGGCATGATGATAGCATGATGTCGTTTGAAATGAAGTTGAGGTGAAAAATTGAAATACCCCACCATATATCCTCCAAATATGCCTAAGCCAGCCATACAGGTCCGGGACCTTGTCAAAAAATACGGGGACCTAAGCGCGGTGAACTGCATCAGCTTTGATGTACAAAGGGGTCAGGTCTTTTCATTTCTGGGACCAAACGGGGCAGGCAAGACCACTACTGTCGAGATGATAGAGACCATCAGGACCCCCACCTCTGGCCACATTGACATTCTGGGCATGGAACTGAAAAAGAATCGTAGCTCTGTGCTTAAGCGAATTGGAGTTCTGCCCCAGGATTTCAATTCATTTGACAGGCTGACAGTCAGGGAGACTGTGAAGTTCTTTTCAGGCCTCTTCAACGGCATCAGGGACGTTGATGAACTTATCAAGCTGGTCAATCTTGAGGATGAGCGTGACAAGCTGTACATGAACCTTTCAGGTGGCCTCAAGCAGAGAGTTGGCATCGCAGTTGCACTGGTCAACGACCCTGAGATCGTGTTCCTGGACGAGCCTACAACCGGTTTGGACCCCAGAGCCAGGCATGATGTATGGGACGTGATAAAGGGTCTCAAGCAGAGGGGCAAGACCGTGTTTCTAACTACTCATTATATGGAAGAGGCCGAGGTGCTTTCTGACTATCTGGCCATCATATCCAAGGGCTCCATCATAGCCGAAGGTGCTCCATTGGAGCTTATTGACAAGCACTGCAACACCATAAAAATGACCATCCGCGGGGGGCCAGCCGAGATCGAGAACGTAGTAAGGGAGCGGGGACTGACCCTGGAGGATGCCGCAAATGGGGATGTGACAGTCCAGATCGAGGACAACGCCCAGATACTGGATCTTCTGAACCTCTTAAAAAGCCGGAACCTGTCCTATCATTCCCTCGATATCCGCAAGGCCACTCTTGAGGAGGTGTTCCTGACCCTTACAGGCGAGTCCTTAACTGGAGAACTGGCCGAAGAGGAGCCCTCAACTGGAGAACTGGCTGAAGAGGAACCCTCAACTGATGAGCAGGCCGGTGGCATGCCTTTAACTGGGGCGCCATTAACTGATAATCAGGCTACGGTTGAAGAACCCCTTACCCCTGGAGGTGATGTTCAATGAACATGACCAGGCTGAAGGTCACATTCTCGATGCTCATGAAGGAGTTCTACAGGAATAAGGCTGTGATGTTCTTTGTCCTGCTCTTTCCCATCCTTTTGATGGTGCTCTTTGGTTTTATCTTCTCGGACCAGGATGAGGTCCAGTACATCCTGCCAATCCAGAACATGGATGGTGGTTCTCACTCATGGAACTTCACCCAGACCCTTAATGACACCGGGCTCTTCGAGATAAGACTGGTTGACACAGATTTGGATCCATACGATTATCTTCTCCAGCAGAAGACCAATACAATCCTTGTAATACCGCATGGATATCAGGCTGAGATGGACCAGATAATAATCCAGAGGTTCATTATGGGTCAGCCCAACAACGATACAGCCAACCTCACTTTGATAATTGACCCAGCCAGCACCGCAGCCATGGTAAAGACCCAGATGCTCGATTCTCTTGTAGGGGCAATCAACAAAGGGATGGCCGGTGTGCCTGACGTGATAGGGATGGACATCGAGACCACTGTATCAGACCAGTTCAAGGCAATCGATTTCTTTGCACCAGGCATCATAGCCATGTCTGTCATGACAACTGCCCTTTTCGGAACTGTAGGTATGAACACAGAGCTTAGGCAGAAAGGGATCCTTAGAAAGCTGGCAACAACCCCGCTCACCAGGGCTGAATGGCTAGTTACCAACGTGCTGTACCAGTTCGTAATGGGTGGGCTATCCACAATATCCATTATCATTGTGGGGATGATACTATTCGGGCTGCAGCCCCAGATAAACCTGTTTCTCCCCCTCTTTATTATACTGAACGTGTTCGCTTTCTCAGGCATCGGCATGCTGATAACAAGGTTTGTAAAAGATGCCGAGAGCGCTCAAGCTGCTGCAAACGCTGTCATGTTCCCGATGATGTTCCTATCAGGCACCTTCTTCCCGTTGGAGCAGATGCCAGACTTTCTCCAGACCATCGCAGGCTTTTTGCCGCTCTATTACGTCAATGAGGGTCTTCGCTCCGCCATGATAAACCCGGACATGGGCGTTATGGCCTTCAATGCATTAGTCATTGGAGTGGTGGGTATCGTGATGTTCATCTTGGGAATATTGCTGACCTCATGGAAAGACGAGTGAATAGCACCATAGAATTCGTGATGGGCATACTGCTGGCCTCATGGGTAGATGGCTCAGAGGCCTGAATGTGTGGCATAATGCCCTTGACATTGCCAAGGTATTGCTCCTTTAGGCGTCGTCAATCTCTAGAATGGTCTAAGTCTCCTGGGCATCTTCCGATGCATCCTGAGACTCTTCCAGCCCCTTCTTGAGAGCCATTCTATATCTCTCGGCAGTTGCGTAGAGCTGCTTTACGTTCCAGGTGTTCAGGTAGTAGAGCACAAAAAAGTTGATTATCAGGAGAATTACAATCATCTCTCCTCCAAAGCCAACCCCTATCGCAAACATCTCGGAAATGATCTCGAAGACCGTGAACGCCACTGCTACCTTGCGTATCCTTTCCCTGAGTGTCCATAGACCCATTCCCGTTATAGATAACAGGGCTCCGCTAATTATCTGGGCAGTGCCCATAATGTTCTTGTAGTCGGTGATGCTCATATTAAAAATTAATTTTCCAGCTATATCTTCAGGCAATGAGAAGAAGATTACCCCATTGTAGATAGTTATAGCACCACAAATAATGAAGAACAGGCCTATGATGAACACCACAAGCGATATTTCAGGCTGATGCAACCTTTTCTTCTTTCCCTTGCTCATAGCTCTTCCTGCTGAGTTTATAGTGGCGCACTTATCATTTAGGACAAATGATTTCGTGTGCCACACATAGTCAAGGACTCATTTATTAGTCCTAAACATTTCGTTCTTGACTATAATGAGCTGAATTGATAATAAACATTACGACGGAAAAAAATATAACATCTCTTTATCCTTGTTTCCTAAATCCCGTCCTAAAGGGGTGGGGTGAGTGAAAACAAACCCCGAGAATACATATCAATACAGTTACTATATTTGGAAACTAACTATTTATATGGTAATCCCCATTCGGGAGAAGATCCGCCTCCTGTTCTTTTAACACATTCGTTTGCTTTCTGTCGAAAACCTTGAATAATCCAGACCCTTAATGGCCAACTCCGGGGGAGCGTATCTGAGCAAAGGTGAGCGTCACACACCCATGATGAAGCAGTTCATGGACATGAAGAAGAAGTATCCAGGCACGGTGCTGTTCTTCCGCATGGGTGATTTTTACGAAACCTTCTACGACGATGCCAGAATCACCTCGGAGGCTCTTGGCATTACTCTGACAGCAAGAGGCAAGGCAGGTGGTGCAGGGGAGAAGATACCGCTTGCAGGGATTCCTCATCATGCACTAGACACATATCTGAAAAAAATGGTCCAGAAGGGACATAAGGTCGCAATATGTGAGCAGCTGGAGGACCCAAAGCTGGCTAAGGGTATTGTCAAGCGTGGAGTTACCAGAGTTGTGACTCCAGGCACTATTCTTGACGGGAACATGCTCGATGAAAGGGCTGGCAACTACCTGCTGTCGGTTCTTATTGCAGGAGGCCAGACTGGTGTTGCTTTTGTGGATGTCTCCACAGGAGAGTTCAAGACCACCCAATTTGAAACTGGCAAGGACCATTCCCGCCTCAGGACCGAGCTTGTCAGGTTCAAGCCCAGCGAGATAATCATGACTCATGACGCTGTTAAGGACCCAGACCTTATCGAAGCGCTTCGCAGCGAGCTGGAGCCATTGTTGACCCCGCTGGGCCAGTCCAAGTTTGACCCAGTTAGGTCCACTAAAACACTTATGGACCATTTTCAAGCTCAAAGTATCTTAGGCCTGGGACTGGCTGATATGGAGGTCGCGGCTAGAGCATCTGGAGCGGCGCTGGAATACCTCAACGAGACTCAGATGGGGTCCCTGGGGCATATTGGCAGGCTCATAACTTACTCGAATGTCCAGAACCTGATACTGGACTCCACCACAGTCAGGAACCTGGAACTTATTGGCAACATCCGTGACGGAGGTGCCAGTGGGACTCTACTCGGACTGATGGACAGCACAAGAACTCCAATGGGTTCGCGGCTTCTTCGGGAATGGCTTCTCAAACCACTGCTGGACACTGACGAGATCAGGAAGAGGCAGGATGCGGTGGAGCTGCTGGCCAGGAATTCTCTGAACCAGAAGAGGCTTGGCGAGCATTTGAAAGGTGTCAGAGACCTGGCAAGGCTGACCTCCAGAATTGTATATGGCACCGCAAATGCAAGGGATTTGATATCATTGCGCTTTTCCCTAGAGGTGGTTCCAGAGCTTAAAAATGGGCTGCCGAAACTATCAAAGGGCGGAAAAGGCAGTTTTGAATTGATTGCCAGTTTGCAAGGTGGTCTTGAGCCGCTAGGTGACCTGACAGCACTGATCGGTGGTGCCATTCAGGAAGAGCCACCATTATCATTGAGAGAAGGAGGTCTGATCCAGGAGGGCTGCGATCCGGATCTGGATGAGTTGAAGGAGGCTACCAGGGATGGAAAGGCCTGGATATCCCGGCTGGAAAAGGCTGAAAGGGAAAGGAC
>JAUVCJ010000167.1 GCA_030595765.1 Thermoplasmatota archaeon
GTCGGAATGGGGATCGTTAATACCCATACCGGATGCAACCTCTGGAGAGGGACTTGGAGAGCTGATGTCTCTGTATTTCTTCGCCTATCTAACAGGATATATGTACAACAAGGGTGGTGGGGTAGTCCAGGGCTTTGATGGACCTTCTGACCTTACCGTCGGCCAGGCCTTTGCACTCTCAAAGAACAGGTTCATGGAAGACGAGGGTTCAGACAATGGCGGAGGGAACGACGATACCTTCGAAGAAAAGCTTCTGCACGGAGACCCGGCCTTCAATCCATACGAACCTAACCATGAGGGGTAAGTATAAACACCTCTTAGCTAAGACCCTTAGTTACCATAACCCTTTCCCAATCCTTTTCTTTTCCTTTTTCTTGTGTTTCTAGCCTAGAACCGGTCCCTAAAACATAAGGGGCTATCTTGAACCCTATACCTTCAAGATTATTGCTCGCTTTCGCAAAATCGGAGCTAAACTATACCGGCCATGCTTAATCTTGGCCTATTATAATATAGGGTCAATCCAGTAGTTTAGATATCAACCAATCTGGATCAAAGGGTATGAAATCCTTGTAGCCCTGCCCTACTCCTATGAACAGAACTGGCTTATGTAGGGTGTGGGCAATGCTTAGAGCCGCTCCGCCCTTTGCATCTGCATCTATCTTGGTCAGTATGACTCCATCCAGTCCAACAGCCTCGTGGAATTTCTCTGCCTGGATGACAGCATCGTTGCCTGCAAGGGAATCACCAACAAATATCACAAGGTCTGGGTTGGACACCCTTTTTATCTTCTTCATCTCGGCCATCAGGTTAACATTTGTCTGCATGCGGCCGGCAGTATCGATTAGCACAACGTCCTTGTTCCTGGCTTTGGCATGCTCAACTGCATCAAAGGCAACAGCCGCAGGGTCTGAGCCTGCCTGATGCTTGATCATCCTTACACCAAGCTTTGTGCAATGGATCTCCATTTGTTCTATTGCCCCGGCCCTGAATGTGTCAGCGGCTGCTACAACGCTAGTGATCTTGCGCTTCTTCAGGTAATATATCATCCTGGCGATCGCTGTGGTCTTGCCAGTTCCATTGACACCTACGAACATGAGAGTGATGGGTTTGGGTTGTTCTCGAAGATATTTCTCGAAATCGAAATGAGAGAATGTGAGAACCTTTCGCATTGCATTCTTGAGGGCAAGCTCCACAGCCAGACTGGCATCAAGTCCTTTGGTAATTTTTAGACCGATTATCTCTTCAAGCAGAGCAGTCTTAATGTCTTCGACAACAGGAAGAGCGACATCTGACTCTAATAGGCCGATCTCAAGATCCCAGAAGATGTCCTCCATCTTCTTTTCCTTGAGCTTTTTTCCTTTTTCAGAGAATGGTTGCGCTACTTCAAGTTGAGGAATCTCTCTTTCCAGTTCTGCCTCGGCCTTCTCCTTGAAGCTCCCGAACCTGCCTCGCAATCCCTTAAACATCAGGATACCTTCAGTTGGTTTGTTGTGCATTTTCAAGCTGGATCCGTTCATACTCGCTTTGAAGCGTAGTTGATAGAGTATTTGCCTTCTCAATAATGACTGCCATATGGTCTTCCATCCCTTTTTTGGCTGCATCAAGGTCACTAATGCGTGATAACAATGCTTCGGTGGTATCCTCCATGGTCTTCTCCACAGATACCTCCATGCCGACTCCTATGATGGCATGATCAGGTTCATCAATCACTGCATGAATGTAAGTATTTGCTCCAATGGGTACCAACGTCTTCTGCCCCTTTTTTAGCTTGGATATTCCATCAAGAGTGACTCTAGCCCTATGATGCTCTTCAAGCGTGGCATTGACAAATTCCAGCTGCCCCTCGATGGCAACAACCTGCTCCTTGTAATTCTCTATGGTTGCAAGCGAGGCTCTTATCTCATCCTCATTCAAGCTCTATCCCTCCGGCACATCCTAGGAATGTTCAACTTGGAATTTTACTGCAACCGATTCTAATTGGTCAGGCTTGATCTCCGTGATGGATTTGATGAAAATCTGCTTTCGGCTTGCCCTGTGTTTGCTTCCGAACACGGAAAAAATTAATTCCTTTGCTGAATCCTTATCGGTGGTGGCTAACTCTTTTGTGAACTCCTGCAACTCATCACCCATCTTAAAATGTCCCTTGACTAGAAAAGCCTTCATTGATTTCACCTTGCGGCACGATTGGACTTATTGGATTTAAGGTTGGTGGCTGGAGTAACTTCAAGCTTTCAAGTGTATATGGAAGCTTTTTTGTATAATCTCATTAACGGGCGCATGTAAATGATCATGATTATGTTGACTATTATTATTGCCACACACATTGCCAAAACAAGGTTCATGAACGAGTTCGACATCTCTTTCTCAATGGTGTAAGACACCTCAACCTGCTCATCTCCTTGATTGAATATCACCAGTATGTATTCTCCAAAGGGTAATGGTTCTGAGAATGTAAGACTGGTCTCAGTCAATCCTGAATGTTCGTCTTTATTCAACCTTTTGGACATGATGCTATCATGCTCACCACCAAATTCATCAAAAACTGAGAGCGGTACCAGAAATACATCAATGGTGATAGTTGGGTCTGTGGTGATGTCTATGCTCCTAATCTGTGTCAGTTCAAACCCATCTCTAGCCTCAAATGTGTCAGTTTGGGAAAAACCAGGGCTTGTGGGAATCCGTTCAGATCCAGATTGGACAAATGTACTGCCCAGGACATTCGTTGCCATCTGCGCACCCAACAATCCTATGATGATGGCAGCAAAAATGATTATGAAAAAGCTCTTTTTAATACTGTCTTTGAGGGTCAGAAATTTCTCACTGTCGCTTTTTGCGTACTTGACGCTGAGTCTCTTGAAAAATCCGTTCTCTATGTTGACTGTTACAAGGGTAAGTAGGATTACAAACAGGAACGTTTCAACTGGAATGTGAAGAGGTGATAATTGAACACCTTCTAGTACCATAAGCATGATAATTAGGCCAACAGCCATCGCTGCTTGGATGGAATAAACCAGCATCCGGACTTTTTTAATCCTTCCAAGCTGATACGTACTTTCCAAAATTTCCCTTGTTTTAGACATTATTGTTCTTTTATTTGTAGGGCTAGCTCAAATATATAGTTTATCATCAGAGTCAAACATTTGATGAAAGGTCGGCCTATGACCATTAAGCGTCAGCCTAGAACAATCGATTTTGCCAAACATGAAAAGCTTATATCATTGGAGATTGTTTACACTATATACCATAATTGGTGGCTCAATGAGTAATACTGAAAATACTGGCCCAAGGGACGCGTTATTATACAATTCCTCCCATGAATCGCATAGACCCACCATTCTGAGCCCTGAAAGACCTGATCGGATCACCAGACCGATGCAATACCTGAAAAATAGAGTTGGAATCTTCAATGATGATTGCGACCTCTTGGATGAGTTCAGGCAGGCATCCATGGAGGATATTGCCAGGGTGCATTCAAGCGAATATATTCAATTTGTCAAGAACTACTGCAAAAGGGGAGGTGGATTCCTTGGAGATTCTACATATTTCACTCCCGGAACCTTTCAACAGGCCACAATTGCAGCTGGAGGCGCAATAAAAGCTGGAAGCCTTGTGGTCAAAGGCACATATCTTCGCACTTTTGCCCTGATTAGACCACCGGGACATCATGCCGGCAAGGACAGATATGGTGGTTATTGCATTTTTAACAACGGCGCTATCTTGGCAAGACATCTGCAGGTCGTTCACAAGTTAAGCCGTATCATGATGGTAGACTGGGATGGACACTCTGGAAATGGCACTTCTGAAATTTTTTACAAGGACCCGACGGTCATGACGATCTCGCTACATCGGGACCCAAAGGATTTTTACCCACATGATGGATTTCTCCATCAGATCGGCTCAGGTAGTGGCAGAGGCTACAACGTGAACATCGAAATGCCTGAAGGCTCTGGAGATAATGAGTACAATCAGGCCTTTGAGGAGATCATTCTTCCTCTGGCTGATATATTCAAACCAGATTTTCTGATAGGTGTCAATGGATTCGATGCTCATCATAGCGACGAGCAGACAGGATTGGAACTATCCTATGACGGTTATTACGACATAATAATGAATATGAAGAAAATTTCCAAACGATTTCCCATTGTAATGGAAGGAGGGTACTCGGATTTCAATGGGAAGCTTATGCATGTCGTCCTCAATGCAATGATTGGCAAGGCCCAACCCTATAAACAGGATAACATCGATAAACTAAGGTCCCATGTCATAGGTGGTTACAAATCCCATACTAAGATGGCTCAGAACCTGGCAAAACTAAAGTTGATACTTTCAGAATACCATCCGGGGTTCATTTGATCAGGAGCGCAAGGATATGAACCTTATAAGCAAAAAAAGGATATGGGTTCATAAAAATGAAGCGATTGATGCGCTTGAAATATTTGTCAACGATCGGAGAAAATACTATAGCTTTACATATCGACAGTTGAATAAAAATGGACAATGGAGGAACCTTGTCAGATGGGACAACCATGAGGTAGGTCCTCATGTGGATAGATATGGAGAATCTTCGAACCTTTTGGAACAGGAAGCTTCAGGGGAAAAATCGCTAAAAGATATTGTAACACTGGTGTCTATCTACAGACAGAACTTGATGGCGATGGACCTTTCGGAGTTGTAAACATGATACGGGTTGAAATCACAAAGTGCCATGATGAAGAGTTCAAGACCCTTGAAATTAATAGTTTTCAAAAGAAATACCGTTCAATGGAACATTTACGGCACAGGATCAGCCATTCAAAATGTTCTCGGCCTGAATTCATTGATGACCTTGCAATATGGCGAGCAATGGTTGATGAGGATGCAGAAATTGAGGAAAACATCATTCTCAATGGAGCAGACATATTCGGGATGTTATCACCTAGAAGACTGGAATTGGTTGATTATCTCTCCACAAATAATGTAAGCTCGATCAAGGATTTGGGAGAAAAGATAGGGAGAGATTACAAGAATGTTTATGACGATCTTAAAGCTCTGGAATCCTATGGGCTCATCAATTTTATAAGAGTTGGAAAGAACCAAAGACCAATATCCACTATCAAGAACTTTTGTGTTTTTTTTGAATGAGTGGTGAATAAGCACTATCCAAATAGATGCTCTCAAATAATGTTCCCATATAATATTGTGTATAATAATGTGCATAATAATGACATTAAGGGACATTTAAATCTTTTATTATGTTCCAGACCATGTCATTTAGGGTTCAAACCATAATAGAGATATGAACTTACTGGCGATTGTATTTATGAATTACACCATATACATTTCTATATATCTAAATGTAGAAAGTATTATATGTTCCTCTGTTTATTTATAAAGAGCTACCCAAATGTAGCTATCGGTGGTTTCTTGAAGGCAACAGAACTAGATGACATAGAGTTCCAAATATGCCATACAGGC
>JAUVCJ010000017.1 GCA_030595765.1 Thermoplasmatota archaeon
GGTATACTACATTGGAGGCTTCTGGCTTCCATACTTGATACTCATTATCGGCATAATGGTCATACTTTTGGCTCTAATTCTTGTTCGGTCTGGAAAAAATAAGAAAAAAGATGATGAGCAAGATAGCGACTCGAAGGAGAATGTTGAGGATGAAAACCCAATCTCCAACGACGCCATCGGTGAAGAAGAGGAATATGTGAATGCCAACATTGAGAACGACATCCCAAATGATCAGGCATCAATCAATGAAGAAGGGTCATCAATTAGCGAGTCAGATAATTTCGAACCTGGTGAAACTAACAGCGATAATAAAGAGCACTTGAGCAATGATACCCAGGAAGGAGAACTACCCCCTCCGCCTCCACCACCAATGGGATAAAGTCACGAAATGCCAAAACGCCCAATCTAGCTTGGCTATACTTTCAATGCTAATTGTGTTAAAGGCATTTCTATAAACCCTTTGCTAAAACCCTTTCTATTATTGAACCAATAATCCTATTATATTCTATGCTGTAGATATTGATGGAAATGCTATTGAATTTGCGACCTCAAGCAGATGTAATAGTTCCAAGCTAATGCATTGATTCTATGCCCAGGTGGAAAATCTTTAAAAGGGCCAGTGTATTGCCCATCCAAACCCTTGAACCAAAGGATTTACATTATCGACTGGAGTTGCAATAATGAGCCGAAGAACAAAATTAGTAACCATTGCCGCGACGATATGCCTATTATCTACATTGATCCCGACTTCTTCTGCTGGAGCATTCTTTGGTGTTTGGGGTATTATTGATCCCGCTATGGATGGCACTCGCATACGAGTCGATGATAATCTCTACGGAAAGGTAACGTTCTGGCTTACAAATAATCCAAAAAATCCCGGAGAACCCCTCCTATATGCAGATGACTTGGACTCTATGGCTCTCGTGGGAGGTGTGATAACTACGTTCAACAAAGATGTTGGAAGTGGATGGACATGGGAAGACAAGGTATCCGTTTTTGCAGTTGAAGCTATGGTGCCGCATGACCTATCACCTTCTGGATTAAACTACACTGCATATTCATCCATGCTTTTCGACAGTGATGATAATATAAAGCAAACACCAATGACCAGATTATTTGAGACCCCTAGGGCACACTTATTTGACTTTGGTTCCACCCCCCAACACATAAGCATCAACTGGACTGCGTTCCCAACAGAATCAAACCCAACAGGCATTATACTTTATTATGCGATATTTAGATCCGCAGATGGAGGCCCATATGAGTGGATTGGAAATTCCACCGCTCACTCTGACGGCGCCGACATGGATTATGAGGATACCACCATCCAATTTGATGTGAACTATTCCTATCAGTTAGCCCCTGTAGCTCAAGGCATAGATTATACACAATCCACCGACAGTGTATTTGAGAGCACCCTAAGGTCATGGTCATACTGGGGTCAGGCTGTAGAGCTCCCAGCAATTCCACCAAAAGTAACTTCAAGCACACCGGTTCAGGATGGGGAGTTCGTATCTGCAAGTGCAGACATATCGCTTACATTCAACATACCATTAGACCTATCTACCGTCACCACCTCATCGGTACACCTAGATTGCTCTGGAAACCAGGTTTTGACAATTGGTTTCCCTAGCGCACAGGCAGTATTGATAGAACCCCAAAGCACCTTGCCTTTCGGGACAATTTGCAACCTAGTCCTCGATTCGACGATTATGAATCTGGAAGGAAGACACCTTGATGGAAATGGAGATGAGGTCGAAGGGGACAGTTATTACCTTAATTTCACAACGGAGCCAGCAGCCAACCAGACCATTGAACCAAACATGATATTAGACCTGGCTAGCGAAAGCAACACGGTCTCAAACAACGGCGAGGTAATGCTGACCTGGACTGCTCCACAGGAGAACTGGAACGACCCAACGAGCTCAAGACCCGCGGCGTCATACGAGGTTCGATACGCCACCACGGGACCAATCGATGATGATACAGCCTGGAACTCAGCCACCGCATTCCCAAATAGCCTAATACCAATGGCTCCAGGCCAACAAGAATCCCTGATTGTCACTGGCCTAACTGATCTTGAACACTGGTTTGCAATCAGATCAACAGATGACTACGGTAACTTCAACGGCTCTAATTCTGCCGGACCCACAATACCTAAAGACACCATTGCTCCATGTCTACCACAGAACTTCGCTGTCGACACCAATCCTATAGGCAATTCCATAAACATAACCTGGGATGCCTGTCCAGATACGGATATTGTACGCTATGATATAGAGAGAGCGGATTCGCCCCCTATGTTCGTCCAGGTCGGGCAGATCTTGGCAGGAGATAACGAACACGCTGGTAGGGTTTACTTCATTGATAGCGGCCTTGTGGACGGCCAGAACTATTACTATCAGGTTCGATCTTGCGATGAGGCTCCCAACTGCTCCCCCTGGACACCGTATATTTTTGGAACCCCTGAAGATATTGCTGCCCCTGCTCAACCACAGAATCTAGTTGCTCATGCATTTTCAAATAGCCCGATTACCGACATCATCTGGGATCCAGTAACAACCCATGTAAGCCAATATGAGAACGAACCCATGAATGACCTTAATGGCTATGATTTGTGGAGATCCTCAGGCGATGAGTCCAATTATGCACTTCTGGACACCGTAGAGCCAGGAATTACAAGCTACTATGATGATACCACCGTTCCCGACACCACATATTTCTACAAAGTACAGGCATACGATGATGGTGTGCCCCCAAATTACTCCCCGTTCTCAACATCCATGAGTGTCCTGACCCCTGCGGTACCCCTCATCGAGAACTTACAGGTCGATGCCGTGCCACAGGAAACGTCCATGACGATCTCCTGGACACATGTTGAGCAGGCGATATGGGACGACATACAGATATATAACTTATCCAGAAGGGAAGATGGAACCCTAACATGGGAAGATATACTCCTGCCCTATAGTGGCGTTTCCATCGTTGAAGGCAGAGTGGTGTTCATTGACACTAACCTCGCTTCTGGCGCCAAATATTGGTATAAACTTCATTTCCTGGACGGATTGAATAACATATCTCCAACACCCATGGCAATTCAAAACACAACTGACGACGTATTGGGTCCAAAACCCCCAGTTAACTTGACGGTATCGGACACTGAGAAAGGCAATACGCTCTACCTAGTATGGGAGAGACCCACTGAGAACGAAGATGGAAGCCCACTTGACATCGCGTTGCCTAGAGACGTTGCAGGGTACAGCATATTCAGATCTCCTAACCCAACTGCGGGAGAATTTGTATTGATTGTCAACGTCTCTGCGTCATCCACAAGCTACCTGGATCCGTCAGTAATAGACCTCACCACCTATTATTACAAAGTTGTTGCATTTGACAATTCCCTCACAAACAATCCTTCCAATGATTCAAACATAGCATCAGGATTCTCAACGGATCAAATGCCACCACCCTCCATCGATCAGCTGTCCACTGAGGTCATTCCTACCGGGAATTCGCTGTATGTTATGTGGTCTGACATAAACATAGATCCACAACGAGCGTATTATCAGCAGGATGTTTCGGTGTATGAGCTGCATTACAGGGCAAGTGGAGATGATTGGCAGGTCTTGGTCAATCAGACCACAGCCAAATTCGACCACATAGGCATTCAAATTAGATATCGCGTAGACGGCCTTGATGATCTGCAGGACTACGAGTTCAGAGTTAGGGCGGCAGATGAGAGATTCCAATATAATGGATTCATGTCAACCTCTGGAACACCAGTAGACACAATTGGGCCTGGCATAGTCACTGACATCATGATCAACGACACCCAAGAAGGTAGGGAAGTCCTCATAACATGGCAAGCCCCAGAGTATAATGCAGCCCCTCACGATAATATCCTACTTGATGACCTCATGTTCTACCGGATATATTGGAGCAACTCTGAAGACCCATACGCTATCAACCCAACCCAATTTATAGTTGTGGCTGGCACAGATTCAAGCTATATGCATACACATCTAACAGATGGACAAAAGTACTACTACCAGCTTCTAGCATATGACGAAGGAAGCAACCCATCACCCATATCAATAGAAACAAACTCAACCCCTACAAACATCAACCCACCACCATCCCCAACACAGTTTAGAGGGAATTCCACAGGAGATGGCACAGCTATTACGCTAGGATGGGTAGGAATCGACATCTCCGATATGTATGGTTTCAATGTGTATCGCAAAACATCTCCAACAGCCCTTTACGGCCAACCTATTAACGATGTGATCCTAGGGGCAGACCAGACCGCATATATCGATGCAGATGTGAATGAAGGGACCACTTACTACTACATCGTCAAGTCCGTGGATACTAAACTTGCATTATCTCAGGCCTCGAATGCCATCATCGTAAGCGCATTGGACACAATACTACCATTTGCCCCTAGTGGATTATTAGCCATGGACCCAGTGGAATCAAGCACTCTGAACATCTCTTGGAACTCAGTACCGGATGCAACCTCCTATGAGGTCTACCGAACAACCTCAAGTGGGGCCGGATACATGCTCATTGGCGAGGTCTTGGCCAGCAGAACATATTTTGTAGACAACCAGGTCATTGATGGCTTGAAGTATTACTATGCAATTCAAACTCTGGACACGGCTACAACTCCAAATAGGTCTCCGTACTCTACCGAGATCAACTTCACACTTGTAAATCCACTGCCACGCCTTACCTACGTGGATGTTGGGCCAAAGAAGGGTCTAATGGGTGATTCATACAACTTCACAGTGATCTACTCAGATGCAGATGCAGACCAGAACCCACTTCTCACCGTTCTTCTGGATGGATTGAACTTTACGCTTTACCCAGGAGCATGGCTGACCGTTGATGGCACTCTTGTCACTGGGCGCAGGTACTACAGGGTTTTGCAAGGTGTTGATATTGAGAATGGACCAACACACCTCGGAAGCCACAGCTACAGCATCACAGCCTATGATGGTAGCAACTGGATAATCACCGATGAGTACTCATTCTATGTGAATGCCAAACCCACGCTCAGCGATGTGAATGTCAATCCCAGCAGGGGAGGGACAGACACACTGTTCAAGATAAAGGTGGTTTATACCGATGCTGACAAACACCCACCAAACTTCATTCTATGCCATATTGATGGAGATGAGATTGGTGTCAATCTCGAGCGAGATCTTTCCACCAGCAACCCGATATTATCCGATAATGACTACAGCAATGGTGAAGCATTCTTTTTCACCACTACCCTCACTGGTGGCTCTCACTCATTCTGGCTTGAAGCAAACGACGGCTACGAGACTGTAAGGTACCCAGGTATTGGTTTTGGATATTATCCCAATGTGACCATGGGCGACACAACAGACGACCCGATCATCTGGGATATCCTCCTGAAGTGGGGAGAACCATTCGGCCTGGATATGCTCACTACAGGAGCAATAACCATCCTGATCATCCTGATACTGGCTTTACTCATCATACTCGCAGTTGGAATGCGCCGGAGGGTTAGAATTTCAGAGCGGCCTGTAATAGTACAGCAGCAGACATTGATTAGCACCATGCCTGCCACCACCGCCATGATGCCGCCCCCAAGGACGCCAACGGTGCCTATAGCACCAGTAAAGCCACCTGCGCCGGCACATCAGCGTCCCTCCGAACCAAAAGAGGGCTCGGACAAGACCATGGCCAAATGCCCAGGGTGCTCTCATTTGAACGCAGTCATGACCAAAACTCGTCCTTATGAATTCAATTGCGAAAACTGTGGCGCCGAGCTCAGACTCAGTTGAGAGGCTGTTTAGAGCCTGTGATGACTAGATCCCTTGGAGAATGTCATGCCCCACAAAACGCTTGGGAACTATTTGGAACTGCTCGAATCCAGGGGTCTGCTTCACAGAGTAAAGTGCCAGGTAGATCCAGTCCTCGAAATCGCCGCCATTACAGACAGGATATCAAAGGCCAATGGCTCAGCGCTTTTCTTTGAGAATGTGAAAGGATCAGCCTACCCTGTATTGACCAATGCTCTTGGAAGTTTTGAAAGGATCCAACTGGCCTTGGGCAGAGATGACATGGAGGCCGTTGGGATAGAGCTTGCCTCATTTCTCAACCCAAAGGCGATATCCAGCATGGATGAGGCTGCAAAATCGATTAGGCTTCTAAAAGGCCTTCTATCATTCCCTCCTCGCCATGTGGGGAACGGCTCAGTACAGCAAGTAGTGGACATGGAACCGGACATGCTAGATATCCCATCGCTAAAATGCTGGCCAAAAGACGGAGGGAGGTTTCTGACACTCCCACTGGTCATAACCAAGGATCCGCAAACCGGTCAGAGGAATGTTGGTGTTTACAGGATGCAGATATATGGTTCTAGAACCGCTGGCATCCATTGGCATGTTCACAAACACGGGGCTGCGCACTTTAGGCGTGCTGAACAGATGGGAGTGCCACTGGAAGTAGCTGTTGTGCTCGGTTGCGACCCATCAATTGCATTCTCTGCAATATGCCCACTACCAGAGGGATTTGACGAGTTTATGTTCGCAGGCTTTCTCAGAGGGCGCGGAATAAGGTTGACACGGTGCAAGACTGTGGACCTTGACGTTCCTGCAGACTCTGAGTTTGTGCTTGAGGGAGTTGTTAACCCAGGCGAAAGAAAGATCGAGGGCCCTTTTGGTGATCACCTTGGCCATTACTCCCTGGAGGAACCATTCCCAGTGTTTCATTTAAAAGCATTGACCAGAAGAAAAAAGCCAGTCTACTGGGCAAGCGTGGTAGGCAGACCCCCCATGGAAGATGGCCACATCGGAAAAGCTATCGAAAAGATATTCACCCCCCTTATAAGATTCAATTTGCCGGAATTGACTGCTCTGAACATGCCTCTTGAGACTGGATTCCATAATCTAGTCATTGCCAGCTTCAATCCGTCGCATCCCGGCCATGCCAAGAAGGTCATGTGCGGGCTCTGGGGGATGGGAATGATGTCGCTTGCCAAGTGTATCATAACTGTGAGACCAGATGTTGATACCAACAACCCCAGAGCTGCTCTGGAGGCTGTGCTATCAAGGACTGACCTTAACCAAGACATGGTCATTATGCAAGATGCTCCGGTTGATACCCTAGATGTGTCCTCCCCTGTCCTGAACCTTGGCTCAAAACTGGGTCTGGATGCAACAGGACCGGAATTAAAACCACTTGAAGCCGTGGAGACATCTGCAATACTTGAGAAATTCACATCGATAGAAAATAACATCACACCAAGTGAGAAGAACACCACATCAAGCGAGAAAAACATCACACCAAGTGAGAAGAACACCACATCAAGCGAGAAGAACATCACACCATGTGAGAAGAACACCACATCAAGCGAGAAGAACATCACACCAAGTGAGAAGAACATCACACCAAGTGAGAAGAGCATCACATTAAGAGAGAAGAACAACCCGACAATAACAGAGGGATCCAGTCCCATCAAAGGTCTTCTTGTTGTTTCCATCAATAAAAAGAGCCCTAGCCAGGGGCGAGAACTCATCAGAAGCCTATGGGAGCTTGAAGAAACCAAAGGTGTGAGAGCCATAGTCGTTCTGGACGATGATGTGAACATAGCTGACAATAGCCAACTACTTTGGGCTATCTTCAACCGATTCGACCCGGCAAGAGACTTGATGATAGAGAATGCGGTGCCAGTGGACGGAAGGCCATTAATGAAATTTGGTTGGAGGTTCGGGATCGATGCCACCAGCAAGAGCCCTGAGGAAGGGTACATGCGTAAATGGCCTGGCACCATTGAAATCAATGAAGATACTGCAAAACTCGTGGATTCTAGATGGAGTGAGTATGGGTTCTAAAAATGAAGAAAAAGAAACTGAAAGTAGGGTTGGAGTCAATTGAAAAGAAAAACTACCCAGAAGCCAGAGATTAAATGAAAAGATTGAAAGAAAGGAATGGAAAGACAAATTCAGGGTGATTTTGAAATGCCAGATATAAACACTTGGCTGAGATTTCTGAAGTTCGAGCATTCCATGCTGGCTCTTCCGTTCATATATGCTGGAGCCATCCTAGCTTATGGACAAGGCCATTCGCTTAATCTAGCTGTGTTGGCTCTTATCACCCTTGCTGCGACTGGTGCAAGAACATGCGCAATGAGCCTGAACAGGCTAATAGACAGAAAGATAGATGCTCTCAATCCGAGGACAAATAGAAGGGCGATGCCTCTGGGACTGATTACCAGAAATGATGCCGCATTGTTGGCAATCGCCGGGTTTATCCTTTTAATAGCGTGCTCAGCAATGCTTAATCCATTGTGCCTTGCTTTAAGCCCTTTGATTCTACCTCCCCTGGTCTTATACCCATATCTAAAACGCTACACTCATTTGTCCCACCTGTTCCTCGGGGCGATACTGGCTCTAGGCCCAATAGGGGGGTATCTCGCTGTAATCGGAACTTTAGACCTCCCAAATATGACTGGAGCACTGGTGCTTGCTGGTGGCATGATGATGTGGGTGTCTGGTTTTGATGTACAGTATGCAATAAAAGACATGCGCTTTGACAGAGAACATGGACTCCATTCTATTCCTGCAAGGTTCGGTAGAAAAAGGGCATTATTTACATCATTATTAATGCATTTAACTTTTTTAATTTCTTTACTTTTTTTACATTTATGGATGAATTTCACACCTTTTTTGCTTATTATTCCAACCACCATAGGTTTCATTCTTGCACTTGAGCAAAAAACACCTGGCCACAAGAAACTATGTTCCAAGGAAAATGGGCTCTTTGCAAACAACATGATCATTGGATGGCTAGTACTATTATGGCTGTACCTTGGCACAACCCTATAATATGGCAAAACAGATAGTCCACTCCATAATTGGTGGCGCAGCATGAAGATATTGAAAGGAGTCAGGATTTGGGATTACCCTGATACTAGATCCACGGACATCACCATTGATAATGGAAAAATCATAACCATCGAAGATAGTATGCTCAAAAAGATTGAGGTTGGCTACAATAATTTCGAGAGCTCAGAAATTAAAACAATTGATGCTGAAGGGCTTTATGTTCTACCAGGGCTGGTTAATGCCCACACCCATTCCCCAATGTGGCCCCTTTCTGGTCTTATTGATGTTGCTAATTTTGCTAGAGCCACATCAGATGGAAACCAAAACCTACATGCAGATGCCACAACATTCCGATCCTGGCTTAAGATAGTCCAAAAAGCAGAAATGAGCATCACTCCCGATGATGTGAAATTATTTTCAATACTGACATATTCGCAAATGCTCCTTAAAGGTATTACAACAGTTGCTGATTTTTATATCCACCTGAATTCACTTGCGATAGCCGCCATAGATTCGGGCATCAGGGCACACCTGGTCAGAGGCATGATCGATCGTTTGGATGCCGGAATCGTTAACAGGAATGATGACGAGAGATATAACAGGGTAAAAGATAGATTGAACGATTGTGGGAACCTACACAGGAAATGGCAGGGAACAGGAGAGGGCAGAATAACCATCGGCATAGGTCCTCATTCTCCTCATACTTGCTCGGATGAACTGCTTATTGGCGCAGCAGAAATGGCTAGGGACCTTTCTTGCCCATTGCATATCCATCTTGCAGAGGATGTTGAGGCTACCCGCAGATATCGGGCAGAAAATCAAGGAGTTGTTAGGCACCTGGAATCCTTAGGCCTGATGGATACCAAGATCCTAGGAATACATTGCTGCCATCTGAACGAGAAGGACATGGACATCCTGGCAGGTTATGCAAACTTCTGGGTTGTCTATTGCCCATACTCAAACCGGCAGCTTGGAGTTGGAGAGGCCCCTGTCAAACAAATGTCGCAGCTGGGCATCAATATCGCGCTTGGCACCGACGGAGCAGCCTCCAACCCTGTAATGGATCTAAGAATGGATGGGCAGATGGCTGCGGAAACTCTGGAAATGAGCGATAGAAAGCGTGTACGATCAATGAGCCTAGCAGGCTCGGATGCATTGGGACTAGAGGGTGGAAAGATCGAAGCTAGTAAGCTTGCAGATCTTGTTTTGGTCAAAGACCTATCTGCATTTCTTGGAGGAAAAGAAGAACCTGTTCACGTGTTTGTCAATGGGGAGCATGTTGTCAAAGATGGTAGATGCACTCTTGTTGACATGGACGAGCTTTCAGACAGGGCAAAAGAAAGAAAGGCTGAGCTGATGGAAGGATGGGGTTTGAACAGGCAAGGAAACAAGAAAGGGCAGAAAAATTACACCGGAGTTTGAGGAGTTACCACTGTGATAAGATATGTAAGAGATGTAAGCCATGTTGCCAGTGATGAGATCATGAACTCCGAGGGAGGTGAAAAAGATGACCTCTAAAATCAGATTAGAGCCAGAGCCGTACCAGAGCATACTGGAGAGTGGTGGAGAACTCTCCCAGCAACAGGCAATGGAGCTCTATTTGCATCCAGACCTTCATGGTGTTGGCGCATTGGCTGATTGGTTCAACAGGTTGAAGAACAAGGACCTGGTGTTCTTTAACATTAACAGACACATCAACCATACTAACATCTGCATCAACAAATGCTCTTTTTGCTCATTCTTCAGGGAATCTGGCCATCCTGATGCCTACGAGCTTTCCCTAGACCAAATTCTGCAAAAGGCCAAAGACATGCCTGACGATTGCACAGAAGTGCACATAGTTGGAGGCCTTTCAAGCAGCCTGACACTTACGTATTTCGAGGAAATGTTCAGAGCATTGAGATCAAACCATCCCGACATACATATCCAGGCTCTTACGGTTGTGGAAATAGAGCATCTGAGCTCAATCTCTGGGTTTCCGGTGCAGGAAGTCCTGGCAAGGTTAAAGGCTGCTGGACTCGGCTCGCTTCCGGGTGGTGGCGCCGAGATATTCGACCCCGAAATAAGGGCTCAGATATGCCCAGCAAAGATATCTGGAGACCGGTGGCTTGACATCGCGCGACTTGCCCATCAGGTAGGCCTTCGCACCAATGCGACCATGCTCTTTGGGCACATCGAAAAGATCGAACACAGAGTGGATCACTTACTTAAATTGAGAAGCCTTCAGAACGAGACTGGAGGGTTCCAGAGCTTCATTCCGCTCCCATATCTTTCAGAAAATAACAGGCTCGCCAGTACCATCGACCCAACTGGACAGGATAGATCTATTACCCCTCCAAGACAGGATAGAGCCATTCTCCCTCCAAGACAGGATAGAGCCATTCTCCCTCCAAGACAGGATAGAGCCATTCCACCTCCAAGACAGGATAGAGCCATTCCACCTCCAAGACAGGATAGAGCCATTCCACCTCCAAGACAGGATAAAGCCATTGGCCCATCGGGCTCGGACATTCTAAGAACTTATGCAGTATCCAGACTTGTGCTTTCCAATTTCCAGCACATTAAAGCATTCTGGATAATGATCGGAAAAAAGCTGGCCCAGACCTCCCTTTTATATGGTGTGAACGACCTCGACGGAACCGTAAGAGAAGAGAATATCGCCCATTCAGCCGGAGCTAGCGCCGGCTCCGAACTTTGCGCTGACGAATTGCTGGAGCTTGTGAGAGGAGTTAACAAGACCCCAGCCCAAAGAGATACGCTATACAACATTTTGAAACTATACGAGGGAAAACAATGCGAGGGTAAACTAAACGGGGGTAAAAACAAAACGAACGACATAGATGAGGTTTCCGAAATAATGGGGGGCGATCCTTGAATTGCATACTTGGAAAAGTGAGCTACCTCAATTGCGCTCCGATATACCATTTCCTGGATAAAACCATTAGAGACACCCGGAGCGCATTGAAGTTAAATGTCATATCAGCAACACCGGCCAAGCTTACCGAGCTTATGCTAGAAGGAAAAGTAGATGCAGGCCCCATGCCAGTCATGGATTATCTGCGTTACCAGGATAAGTTCGAATTAATGGGAGGACTCTCTATCTCCTCTCGGAAAGAGGCAGGCTCTGTCCTTCTCTTCTCCCAACGGAAGCCAGAAATGCTAGATGGCTTGAATGTTGCACTCTCGCCTGAATCTTCCACCTCAAATGCTCTGCTAAGGATAATATTAGAGAATAAATTCAATGTGCATCCGCATTTCAAACCATTTGAGCCAGACACCCCAGACCATGGCAAAGAACCAGATGCTCGACTAGTCATAGGAGACAGGGCTCTCAGAATGGCTTCAGCGAGGCCAGAAGAAGCCGCAATGGATCTGGGCAAAGTGTGGAGCTCGTGGCAGGAGTTGCCCACAGTGTTTGCCCTTTTCGTGGCAAGAAAAGGACTGGCCTACAGAGTAGAGCTTACCCAGGCTCTAAGAAGCTCACGAAACATGGGCCTTTCTAGGCTGGAGGAGGTTGCGCAGGTCCAATCGTCTTTGCTAGGCTTTACCCAAAACCGCTGCCACCTGTACCTGTCGTCGCTGGATTACGGCCTGGAAGAAGTGCATATATTGAGCATACGAAAATTCGAGGATCACGCCAGAGAATTGGGGTTGCTTGGCTGATATTTTGGACTGCTTGGTTGAGAATTGGAGCTGCTCGGCAGAGAATTAGGACTGCTTGGTTGAGAATTGGAACTGCTCAGCAGATAATTGGAGCTGCTCGGCAGAGAATTAGGACTGCTTAGTTGAGAATTGGAACTGCTCAGCAGATAATTGGGACTGCTGGCTGTGCATTTATTAGTCCACAACAATATCAAAGCTATAATGCCCCAGAGTAGGAGAGTAGGACCTTACCTCGCGGACATCCAACACCACTGCCCTTTTTCCACTGTCCCTTGCTACATATATCACTTGATCAGCTCCAATCGATTGATCCTCGACAATGGCATGGTAATGTAGCACCCCTCCAGGCTTCAAGAGCTCCAGACCAATGTCAATGAAGCTGTAAGCCCCATGTGGCAGGTTCATGATCACCCTATCAAAGACAGGCGCATTTTTGAGGCAACTCCGAGCATCCCCAATAACAGGCATAATTCCATGCAAGCCGTTTCCCACCATGCTCATATTCAGCAACTCTATGGCGGCAGGGTTTATGTCCAGAGCCACAACTTTGCCTGCCTTGCCCTCCTTCTCGATATGGAGAGCAAAAGGGCCGATGCCTGCAAACATGTCCAACACAACCTCGCCCAACTTGACCTGCTGCGCAACTGCTCTGTGCTCGGTTGCAAGTCTAGGCGAAAAATAAGCCATGGCAAGATCAACATGAATGCGTAGGCCGTATTCCTTATGGATAGTATCGGTCTTCTGGACACCTGCCAATTGGGTCAAGTCCCTTACTCTGAACTCCCCCATCACACCTTTGTCAAGAAGAACGGTCTTGGCGCCTGCATGAGTCTCAAGCAGAGCCATCCCAATATCCAGTCCAAAATCAATAAGCTCATCTGTAAGCTTTAACACGATAATATCTCCCACCATGTCAAATGAGCTGGGAAGTTTGTTATGCAGGCCTGGTGAAAACAAATTCTCAGGCAGTAGTTTCCTATAATCCCCAGGCGGTTTCTCAAGCGATTCCATGTCGTGGTGAACCAGTTCAAGTTTTAGTCCTAGTTCTTGTTCCAGTTCTTGTTCCAGTTCAAGTTCCAACCCCAGTCCCAGTTCTAATTCCAATTCCAATTCCAGTTCTTGCCCTAGCCCCGACCCCTGCTGCAGTCCCTGCCCAATTCTAGATGCCAGCCACGGTGGAGGTTCCTGTCCCATTTTAGATGCCAACTCCGGTGGATGTTTCTGCCCCATTTTAGATGCCAACTCCGGTGGATGTTCCTGTCCCTTTTCCAGATCCAGGTTCAAAACATCGGCATTCAAAACATTAGCAGATTGTGAATGCACAGGCAGGAGAACATATTCTCCAACTCTGGTAATTTTATAGTCGGTTCTTAACACGCCCCTGTCAAGAAGAAGGGTTCTGACCATTTCAGCATCCTTGGCCAGCACACGAACTGCCAATACCCGGGCTTTTGGCAACCTCAATTCTCCTCTAGCTTCTTACGAAGTTCCTGTACCTCACAACTGAGAGTTAAATTAGAGTGGGCAAGGGATATCTCACCCCTTGTTTTTTCAAGTAAGCTTCTGACAATATCCTGTTTTCTCCTTATGGAGACCAGTGCGCTCGGATAGTTGAATCGCATCAAGGTCTCAAACACGTATTCCATCCTGTTAAGCTGCAAGGTGGCTCCTTCTACATCCCCATCCCGCAAGGCATCCAAAGCAAAACGTCTCATCTCTCCGACACTGTCAGCCAGACCCAATAGGTACCCAGCATCTGTGGAGCCAAGCTCTTCTGGAGAAGGGATCGTCTCGCCCTTGTTGAGTGCATGTACGATGCAGGCCTCTACAAGCTCCTGTAGCGCGTTCTCAACGAAACCCGAGTGAAATAGGTCGGGATGCTCATGAAGTAGGCTACGAAGCCTCATAGCCTCGTCCTTTGCTTCCATAAGCATCTCAGAGGGATCATCACCTCTATGAATTATCCTAACTGCGGTTGTTGACAACCGTATCACAGCCCGTGAGGACTTCAAGGCCACCTCCCTTACGGTGTCCTTTTCATTCATTCGTTTCTCTATGCCATCGGCAATATCATCAAGGGCTTTCATGCTGGCATGGAAGGTTTTCAGGGATATTAATGTTGGCCATGTTCATTCATTATTTAGCCACCACAGCCTTTACGCATTATCATACCTAAAAAACAAAAAGGCGTCCGGCACGATATTGACCAAATCTATTCATTCAGGATCATTAATGCTAGTTGCCCTGAAGCTAAACATACCAGATATTTTGCACTGACTACCGCTGATGCTAAATTTCGCCCACAATATTTAATACGCCGGTTAGGACTGTTACGCACCATGAAAGAGTTTCTGCACGAGGTTGCCGACAGTGTACAAAATGCAGTAACGCGTAGAGACATGAACTGGGGAGAAGACCTCGGCCTTGGTGCAGATGGAACTACAACCTCACTAATAGACAAGGTCGCTGAAGACCTGGTCGTTGAAATATTCCAGGAAGAATACCCAGACATCAACATACTGAGTGAAGAGCTTGGGTATATGGACAACGGCGGAGAGAATACCCTTGTTCTAGACCCGATAGATGGTACCTACAATGCAACACATGGCTTCCCATTCTTCTCTCTATCCATGGCCATTGGCAACCAGACAATGAGTGATTGCCATTATGGGCTTGTGCGCCACTTGACATCGGGAGTGAGTTACTGGGCAGAAAAGGGTAAAGGCGCTTTCAAGGATGGTATACCAATCAAGCCGTCACAACCCAAGAGAGACAAGCTGGTACTGGCCGCCTATCTTGGCCAGGAAACCAGCGACAGGGGTTTTCAGATCGCACACATCCCCAGACGGGTAAGGGCTTACGGCAGTGCCGCTTTAGAGATATGTATGGTTGCCGAAGGCATGCTTGATGGATTTCACCTCTCAAGCAAAAAAGGCTATCGGGATCTCAGGGTGGTAGACATTGCCGCAGCGACCCTCATACTCAGAGAAGCAGGGGGGGAGGTTTATGACGATGATGGTAACCCGGTTGATTTGCCCTTCAAGGTCAATGCAAGGTCTCAAGTCCTTGCAGTTGGTGACAAGGTGGTGCTTGAATGGATAAAATAAACAGAATTGGAATAGTTGGCAACATTACAGTTGGCTGCACCAGTGAGCTGAGCAAACAGGCCAAGACATTTCTTGAGGGAAGAGGGATCACAGTCCAGCTTGAGAAGAACCTGGGAACCATGATGGAATCTCCAGGGGTACCTCAAGCAGAAATGGAAGTGGACATAATCATCTCCATAGGCGGAGATGGCTCCCTTCTGCGGGTTCTAAACGATTCGAAGGTCCCTGTGTTTGGCATCAATGCAGGTGTACTAGGATTCCTAACTGAGATTCCAATGAGCCTGATGGAAGAAGGACTTGAACGGCTGCTATCTGGAGATTTCTTTGTGGAGGAACGAAGCAGGCTGGCAGTACATAGGGATGGTAAATTTATCTATGATTGCGTTAACGAAGCAGTTCTACACACCGACGAGGTCGCCAAGATCCGCAACTTCCAGGTGTTCATAGACAAGGAAAGGGCGATGGTGGTAAGGGCAGATGGTGTGATCGTCGCCACTCCCACAGGCTCGACCTGTTATGCACTCAGCGCAGGTGGACCCATTCTTGACCCACGAGTTGATGCTTTTGTGATCACCCCTCTTGCACCGTTCAAGCTCTCAGCAAGACCCATTGTAGTATCAAACAAGTCCAGTGTCATGATCCAAAGCGTTAACAAACCCTGCACCCTAGTTTTGGATGGCAGGGAGACCGAAGATCTGGCTCCAATGGAAGAAATAGAATTCTCACTCTCTGAAAAGAAGGCTAAATTTGTGAGATTGGGGCAAGGATTCTACAATCGCATCGAAGAAAAGCTAGCTACCTGAAACGAGAGGGTGAGCATTTGTTCCGCAAAAGGGAAAGGCGTGTCAGGAAAAATATGGACCCAGTCCAGATAAGCAGGCTCGAGGAAGGCCATCATGAGCCAAAAAAAAGTAACTTGTCGATCGAAGAAGACCTGCTCATGGGGATCCTGGAAGCCGGAAAAGATAGCCTTCCCAACGAGTTTCTGGCGATGCTTGTCGAGAAAAAGGGAATTATTTGTGAGCTACAACTCATCCCAGGGACCGTAGCAGGCAATTCACATGCATGGCTCCCCCAGTTCATGCGACCGCCAGATCCGTTCTTCAAGGTTGTAGGTACAGTGCATACCCACCCGAGTAGAAGCTTTAGACCCTCGAATGCCGACCTGAACTATTTTTCCCGTAATGGCAGACTACACATTATTGCTGCCTTGCCTTTTTCAATGCATTCATGGGCAGCATACGACCAATTAGGTCAACGAGTGGAATTACCAGTGGTAAGCTCTGTATAAACATTCAGGACAAGGTCTATCACATGATCCCAATTGTATTCACGCTCCACCTTCTTTCTTCCGGCCAATCCCATCACTCTGGCTTTTTCCGGATCAGACAAGATCATTTTGATCTTGGCAGCCAGATCCCTTGGGTTGACAGGCTCGCCATGAAGTCCCTCAACCCCTTCTGTGATTAGTTCACGTACCCCTGGTATGCTGGAGATGAGAACGGGTTTTGCTGTTGACATGGCCTCCAATACTACGATGCCGAAAGCCTCCAGACGAGTTACGGACGGGAGGCAAAATAGGTCGCAGGCGGCATAATACGTGGGTAGGGTGGAGTAGGGTACCTTGCCAGTGAAAATAACCCTGTTCTCCATGCCTATCTCTTTTGCCAAATGTTGAAGTGGCTCGCTTCTTTCCCCGGTGCCGACAATGAGAACTCTGTAATCATCATCCAGATATTTTGTGGATTCGATCAGATGCTCGACACCCTTGTGAAATGCCAGTCTGCCCACGAAAAGCACGACCTTTTTTCCTGCCAGACCCCATTTCTTCCGTATGTGATTGCCGTCTATCCCAGGGTTGTAATCATGAACATTGACAGCGTTGGGAATTACCGAGGGCTCGTACTTCCAAACAAGACTAGAAGTGTCTCCATAGCTCTTTGTGGTAACAATGATGCGGTCAGCCCTTTTTACCGAATCCGCACCTCTGGTCATCTCGTAGAGTCTTGTAACCATACGTCCAACGGCCGAAGGGATTTGTAGGTCGCAATGATGGGTCAACACCAGCGGCACCGCTCGACCTCTGAGGCCGATAGCACTGTAGTAAGAATCCAGAGGTGGTGGGCTATGGGCATGGACTAGATCAGCATCCGTCTCTTCGATGAAGGCCACCAGACCTGGAGTTATGGGTGTTCTGTACGCGATTCTCTTTGGTTTGAGCCTAACCACATCAATTCCCTCAATAATCTCGTGTTCCGGGAGATCCAGTGAGTAATTCGAGGTTACGACCTGCACAACATGTCCACGAGCTATCAGTTCCTTGGCCATGGTGTAGACATGAGACTCCACCCCCCCGATATGAGGAGGGAAATACGGTGCCACCTGGAGTATCTTCATTCTAGGCACCTTTTAGAAATCATTATCTTTCCCATATACGCCATTATGAATTCCTCTTATGCCTTCCAATTAGCCCTCTTACACTTAATAACAGGTTCTCCTCGTGTATAATTATGGACTCCTATTATGCTTCATTCCAGATATAACTCAGAAATGTCGACTATTGGGAGCCAAACGGCCACTGACCACAGCACCTGGCCCAATAAAACAATCCTCGCTAACCACAGTCCCTGAATCTATGGTGACATTTATTCCAGTCTTGACATTATCGCCTATGATGGCACCCAGCTTCCTTCTTCCAGTATCCACCACCATGCCGGAGTACTGGATGGCCCGGACATTTCTGTTATCTAGTCTCAGATTAGCAACCTTCGTACCAGCACCTAGATTGCATTTCCTTCCAATGATGGAATCTCCAACGTAATTCTGATGCGGAATGTTCGAGCCATCCATGAGTATCACGTTCTTGACCTCGCAGGCATTGCCTACTTTGCAATTATCCCCGATCAATGTGTGTGCGCGTATGTAGCAGTTCGGGCCGATGTCAGTGTTCTTTCCAATGCATACAGGCCCCAATATGTAGGAGCCTGCCCTTATGATCGAGCCTTCTCCAACACTAACTTCTCCTTTAAGGACAGCGCCTTCCTCTACAATGCCAGTTATCAGTCCTTTGTGCTTTGTCATCATTTTCTCATTTGCACTGAGAAGATCCCAAGGAGCTCCGATCTCGATCCAATCAGCACCAAGATTTACGCTAAACAGCTGATCTCTACCCATTACACGGGAGAGGGTGTCAGTAATCTCATACTCGTCCCTGGTTGATATGGGTGTCTTTTCGATGTCTTCGAATATATCAGGAGAGAGTGCATAAATACCGGCATTTATCAGACCTGACATCGTTTTCTCTGGTTTTTCAAATATCCCAGCCACCTTGCCATCGCCCTCGGTCTGTACCACCCCATACCTGGAAGGGTCGGAAACTTCTGCAAGGCCCATAACCATGCCCTTGCCTTCTTCGAACGCATCTACAACCTGTTGAAGTCCCTTACTTGACACCAATACGTCGCCGTTGACACACATGAAGGGCTCATTCTCCAGAGCCTTCCGCCCAATGGAAACTGCATGGGCAGTGCCCAGCCTTTTTTCCTGGTATAGATATTCAATCTTCATCCCAAGAGAGGAACCATCACCGTAATGCCTCCGGATGCTCCCATCCAGCCAGCCCAATAAAAGATGTACGTGAGTTATTCCTATGGCTTGGAGGTTTTCCAGTATGTGGGTCAACATCGGTTTGCCAGCCAGGGGAAGTAAGGGTTTGGGCATGTTCGCTGTCAAAGGGCGCATTCTGGTTCCCTCACCGGCAACAAGCACTAGTGCCTTCATTGTTCCACCA
>JAUVCJ010000054.1 GCA_030595765.1 Thermoplasmatota archaeon
CAAGCTTCCATCATCCAGTCATTCAATGGCTCCGTTGCCATTTTGACAGGGCTTGAGGCATGCATAAGTCAGGGAATTGGTGAACCAATCGAGGTGCATATAAAGATGTCGTATAGTGGCCTTTTCTTCCCCTAATTAGCCAAATGGCCATAATAACTCCAGATACAGATTCAGGTCCGATGGAGCTCGATCCAATATATAGTAAAAGCTCTTCTCCAACAAGAATCTTCTCCGGCAAGAAGGGTGTTATCTGGAAGTCTTGCGAAAACATTAATAACGCTCTCCATTTTGTGCTGTTCTGGTTGATGCCTCTTGCGCAAGGACTTGTACCCAGTAATAGCCATGGGCCTTATGATGCTCGGAGCCCAGCTCATTGCAATAGCTGCAATGCCGATCTTCAAAGCAGCAGGTGTCCAGGCCTTTGAAGATCCCGAAGACGTCACCAATGCGCTCTGCTACATCGGCATGATCATCGGCTTTACTGCTGTTGTGCTGGTCATTGTCAAGCTGGGAAAACAAAAGATAATTCATATTATGATCATGTTCACGGTGCTCATCACCCTCTTCTATGTGTTCTATCCCCTCATCAACAGGGCAATGACTGGGCCAGAGGTGGACCTAGGCTGGGGTTCCACGGACATGCCTGATGATGTATTATTCCTGGCTTCAATGGAACCTTCATCAATGGCACCTTCAGCCACAGATAGCCATCTTCTTCTGGCAGGAACCCAGAGTGGTGGGATACTCTCAGTCCAGGGAAACGCCATGGATGCTTTCGAAAACATGGCCATGAACAGTGGCAGTAATGGGCCTATACGTACTCTTGATTCAGGGATCTATGATGGCACTGGCTCAGCTGGCATCAGCCCATCGAACACGACAACAGCGATATTGATCCTAACTGATACCTTGCATGCATACTGGGAAGATGGTACTGAAGTAGCTACCTCCTTTAGCGGCTGGGTCAACCTAACTCATGCATTCCTTGGTGCTGATGGAGCCCTTTATGCCACCACCATTGATGCCATCTTCAAGGAGTCAAATGGGACCTACACAACCCTTTACCATGCAACTAGTGCTATAACATCCGGCAGAACCAATCTCATCTTAGCTGGCGACCTTGATGGCGATGCAGAGATCGAACTGGCATTCCTGGATGGGAACGACCTCGTCGTCCTTCACCCCAACACTGGAGATAGTTCCATAGTTGGGACTGATATTGATGCGAACGCATTCCTGGTTGCGAACATGGATGGGACCGAGCCTGATGAACTGCTGATCGCTGGTAATGGTGGTGAGCTTCGGATCCTGGCATATCACGAAGATGCTGGAGCCGATGCATGGGATCAGATATGGGCGGGCTCCATGGAACTAGCACCTGATGGATGGATCAATGGCGACCTTACTTATACTGATGGAAGTGAGATCCTGACTGTGGCTGATGGCTATGTCAGCATCATATACAAGTTTCAAAACACGGCTCAGTGGCGGGTCTGGAACATCAGTAAACAGCTTCCAAGACTTGACCCGGATACTGTGAGCTTGGCAATCGGAGACTTCGATGGAGATGGCATGCCTGATATTGTGTTTGCAGATGGCTCCACACTCAGTTTCCAGTCCGTCAACGTAACCCCCCCACCCAGCGAAATGGAGCAGATAATCGAAGCTGTGACCGATCTAGCCTTCATGATATCCCTTGCCCTGGCCCTTGGACTTTCAATACTTCTCTACAAATTCCCTGAATGGTACATTGTCGATGGTGTTGGCCTGCTGGTCGCCGCTGGCGCAATAATAATCATTGGGATATCCCTGGCCATTCTGCCTCTGGTGGTTCTCCTCCTTGGCCTGGCTGTTTACGATGCGATATCTGTCTACAAGACCAAGCACATGATCGACCTTGCAGATGCTGTGATGGACATGAAGATGCCAATACTCCTGGTGGTTCCAAAGACAAAGGGCTATTCCTTCCGGAAAGAAGGCTCCAGTTCCCTTAAGGAGCAGATAGACCAGGGTAAGGAGCGCGAGGCCATGTTCATGGGACTAGGCGACATCGTGATCCCATCCTTGCTGATGATGTCAAGCCTTAGGTTCCTGCCAATGGATGCAGTATTCATGGGTGTCGGTGGCAATCTCCTGGTGGCGCTGGGCACGATGGTTGGGATCTATGTGGGCTTTGCAATTCTTATGATATACGTTATGAAGGGAAACCCCCAGGCTGGACTGCCGCTGCTCAACTCAGGCGCACTTGGAGGCTACTTTATTACCTATCTATTGGTGTTCGGTGACCTCTCATTTGGTATCAGGCTCTAGAGCTCAATTCCATGGGCTTATCATGGATGAAGGTTTTAGCAATAGCTTCCCAAAGGTTTCTATTCTCTTCCAATATAGGGCAGTCCCATGCCTGATTCTCTTGCTGATCGTGTGACCACATTGCTGGTTGCAACAGACCTGCATGGCTCTACCAATGCCGTATGGAAGCTCAAAGAGGCAGCTCAGGAGCATCAACCGGATTTGCTTGTGCTGTTGGGTGATCTGACGAATTTTGGGCCTGTGGAGTGGGCAAAAGACCTGCTGGAGCAGCAAAAGGTGCCTACCATATTCGTTCCAGGCAATTGTGACCCTCCTGCGCTTCTGGACCTAAATGAGCCCCCTGCCTACCAGTGCATTCATGGGAAAAGACTGGATATGGAAGGATTATCCTTTGCAGGATGGGGTGGCTCCCCAAGCGGAGCATTCCAGGGCAGCTTCCACTGGAGCCCTGACGTGATGAAGAGCGGGCTTGAACCCCTTATTGAATCTCTGGATGTGCTTGTGCTTCATTGTCCACCTCTTGGGCGGAACGATCTCACACCCAGCGGCATACATGCAGGGAGCCCTGAGCTGGCGGAACTGGTCTCTGCTGCCCAGCCCAGGTTGGTCTTGTCAGGCCACATCCATGAGGCTACCGGGGTAATTCAGGACGGCACGACCTATCTGAACCCTGGGCCTGCCATGAATTCATTGGCTGCTGTTGTAAATATATCAGGTTCTGGGGTCTGGGTCACACTTATTTAAGCCCTGAAGTGAGTGGCCTAGCTCCAATTTCTACTAATGATATGCAGAGTTTGTTCCTATAGCCAATGTTTATATCCACACAGTCTACTACCGTGTCCCAATGAGCAGAGTCAAGGTGGTAAACGAGCCCTCGGAGCTTGTGCCCCTTCTTAGGGCAGCTGATACCGAGGTCAAACGGAAGGTTCTACAGAAGGTTTCGCTTGAATGGATAAGCGCTGATGAGATCAAAGAGCTGTACGGTGCCGAGGGCGAGGGTGCCCTTCTATTCTTCGAGAAGATAAGGCTTGTGGAGACTCGCTGGAGCTCAGCAGATGAAGATCAGGAGCCAAAGAAAACCTATCATACCTATTATTCTTCATTCAACATCACGCTCAACACCCCTGTGATAGAGTTCTCAGATGTTCTGGGAGTAGCAGTCATGGGAGATGAGGAGTTTTCAAAGTACGAGAAGTTGATATTCAAGGAAGTCGGCAAGGAAGGGAAGTTCGTAGGGGATATCTCTGAATCCCTTGACTTGACCCAGACCATGCTAAGAAGCCTTGTTAAGCGTTCAACCAAGGTTGAGTACCGAGGCCACAGGGTGGAACGGATCAAGTAGAGGAATTCTTCATGGCATTCACGGGGTTCCGTTTCAGTAAGAGCACCCTGACCTTTCTTTCAGGCGTAGGATTCATGGGACTCCTGGTATTTTTCATATTCTTCATGCCTTCCCGACCTATGGAGGTCTGGCTAGCATCAATTATTGGAGTCATGGTAGCTGCTGCGTCTTCTCTCTTCTTTCTTATCGACGAGCTGAAATTCAAACCCAACTTCATAACCACCCGGAACTCAAACCTACTGGCCGGAATGCTCTTCCTGCTCATGCTGATTGTGTTATTGTGGGGCTTCAAGGAGTTTACAGTTACCCCATACGAGTGGTGGGATGGGATGAGGATATTCATTCTGACACTTCTTTCCAGCCTGAGCACATTCCTTTTCCTTTTCTCAGGCATAAGGGAAGGCGGACCTGACCAGACCAACGACCTGGCTCCTCCTGAAGATCCGGGCTTTTAGTTCCGCAATTCATCCAAGGATTCTCCCTCAGGTGCCTAGCTTTGCATAAAAGACAGCTCCATGTGCCGGCTAGCATTCCGGTTTTTTAGCAATGTTCCAGTGTTATGTGCTTCTCTATTGGCCATGTGCATATAATCAAAGAATCTCCAAAAGCTATTAAAACCCCACCCACGATTCCCGAACCGGTGAGCTTCTGGCCATTGAACCTTTCAACGTAGCCTTCGATGTCATCCTTGTTGGAGGACTTTTCTATCTGGGTCTAGGCTTCTTTCACAAGGGCGCTAGTAAGCACCTGTTCAGAATAGCTGGTTTCCTTCTATTTGGTGGGTACTGGCTGGGTCTTGTTCCTCATTTTCTGGACCCTCTTATCGCAGATGCCACCAACGCCATCCTATGCATATGTGCTCTACCGTTCTTCTCATACCTGGCCTGGCACGAATGGCTATCATACCAATGGGAAACTGATACGGAGTCGCTGCGCTGGATGGCCGGCACCTCCTTTATCGGTGCTGGAGCATATTTTCTTGCCGATAAGGTTCCCATCATTGCTATGACTTTGATCAAGACCGTGGCCCACCAGACCGTTGCTATCCTCAATTTTTTAGGATTTAGCATGGCCGTAGGTGGAGAACATTACGTTGGCAACGAGTTGTTTTATAGAATTAACTACGACAATATTTATCTCAATGTGGTGGACACCTCTTTGCCGGGATATAACAACACCGTGGTAGGGATCATTTTGGCATGCACAGCTTTCCAGTCCATAATGATCTTCGTAGGCGGCATAATGGCCGTGGATGCAGACAAGCGCCGTAAGCTCAAGGCGCTTCTATTGATAGTCCCGATAATATGGGTGGCGAACCTGGCCAGAAATGTCGGTGTCATAGTAATGCATCATGAATGGGGGTGGAGCTTTCATGTGGCTCATAACGTGATCGGCAAGGGAGGCAGCCTCATTGCGCTTTTCGCAATGGCCTATCTGATGTTCAAGATAGTTCCAGAGCTTTTGGATAATATAATTAGCCTCATCGACCTGCTGGACAGAAAAAAGCCAAACCCCTCTAGTGCCTCGGCTTCTAACAGCACAGAAGGTGGTGGTGGTAGCGCAGGATCTGGGAGTATGGATGGTGACATTTGCAGTGCTGCTGATATGGATGAGGACACTGGCACTGTTGCTAGAATGGCTGATGGCGTTGAAAATGCTGATGGTGCGCAAGAAGCTGAAAAAGAGGCTAAGGTCAGTGATCTAGACAAAGCTCAGTAGGGTTTGCTGGGACTGGACATGGATGTTTTTCTCTGGATGTGGGATATTGAGCAGATCCATCAAGTCCATAGCGTTTTTTGTTGCTCCGCCTGAGTGAAAATTATGCAGGTATACTCTAAGTGTCTTAACTCTGCGGGAGAGCTGGGTGATGTTGTCTGCCCATAATTCCATGTCTTGAGGGGGATAGAGCCCATCCTCAGTACCATAGAGCCGTAGCACGGCATGAGAGGCGGTTACTGGCTGGATATGCTGTATACCGACCCTGTCCACCATGCAATAAGTTACGTCATAATCCCCAAGCAGATCGCGAACGTCTTGAGCTAGATTGCTCTTCCTTCTGTTGAACCACTCTTTATTATTGAATTCGACGGCAAGGGGGAATTTTTTTGTGTCCAGTCCATCAAAAATGTCTTGCAGCTTTGGGAGGTTGTCCCTGCCGAACTTTCCGACTCTGCCTACTGCGGGCCCAAGCTGGAGTATTACGCATCCAAGCATGTTGGCCCCTGCAAGCCGGGTTACTACGTCCTCGTAGAACTCTATCGCCAGTTTGAATGCTCCGTCCCCCTTTCCCTCATTGAGCTCGCTGTCGCCAATTTTGCGAGGAAGGCATGGTGAGTACTCGAATTTACGGATGTGTTTAGCCTTATCAATCCAAGCATCTACCATGTTTGGGTCTGGCTTAGAATGTAGGGTGCTCATGATCTCAACGGTCTTGAAAAAGCCAGCATAGTAGGAGAGCCAATCAGGCTTTCTCTTTGTCAGCCCGACAGGATAAAATGGGCCTACCCATTCATCATGAGACCATCCTCCACATCCGATTCTCACATCCATGGAATAGGGTATATTGCTCCTTGCAGATAATGTTTTCATGGGATTTCTTCTTTTTTTAGAATTGTACTTATTGTTTCAGGCCGATACAATAAAATAGCTTACGCTTAATCATAGCAATGCTAGCCATATAGGCTAGACTTTGACATAGGTGGCCGCGGATGGTGTCCGATGATAATTATGAGGAGATGAGGGAGGAAAAGGCCTCTTTCTTTGTTATGCCAAGCAACGCTCTTAAAAGCCTCAGGGATGAACTGGAAATTCGGGAAGGAGATGCCGAGGCCGCCGAGATCCTGAACCATTACGGATACCGTTGCGGTGAGGGCATGATCAGCGACATGGACCTATCGTGTGATTCCCTGCCGGATCTAGCCGAAACACTTAACCTGCTCTGGGCAGAGATCGGGCTTGGTAGGCCTGAGATCGAGATTGTCAATAACGAGGAAGTTCACGTCCAGGTTAGGGATTCGGTTGAGGCAAACACTGCTGAGACCAAGACGCATGGCTGTGATTTTACAAGGGGCTACCTGGAAGGAACCGCCACGTCGCTTATGAATCAGGCTTTTTCATGCACAGAGGATAGCTGTGTGTCTAGGGGAGATGACGTCTGCAAATACAGGCTCAGGCCCGGACTGGAAGTTGCGGCTCCTGCCCATGAGGTAGGCTCCAGAACCGCCAGACGATATGACCTCGATACTGGTGTTGGATATCTTGTGGAGGAAGAGATATCAGCTGTATCTTACGACCTTTTCGTTGACTTCGTCACCCATGGCGGAGTTGGATTATGCATAACCAGGGACTTTCCAGAGAAGGTGAGGAGAAAGAACAAGCTCAAGAAAACACCTATAATCTGGCTCTCCAAGGCCGAAAAAGATTATGCTCTGGAGCCTGAGAAGCTTTCACAGCTATACCATCAGGTGGAGAACTTTCTCAAACGCACAGATAATGCGGTGATCCTTCTTTCAGGCATGGAGTACCTGATAACTCACAATACCTATCGCTCGGTCCTTAAGTTCATCCAGCTTCTTAACGAACAGATAGCTATTCACGATGCTACCTTGCTGGTGCCAATAAGCCCTGAAACCCTGGATAAGCAGGACCTAAAGCTCCTTGAAAGGGAAATGGTGGTGTTCAAACCACCAGAAAAGAAAAAGGAGCAGCTTAATTACGTCACCTGATGGGTAGATGCGGATATGCAAGAGATATGGGAAGTAATGGATGATGGAAAGTACTAGATGACGAAAAGTAATAGATAATGGAAAGTAACGGATGATGGGAAGTAATGGATGATGGAGGGTTATTGATGAGCATGAGTGTGGCTGGAGGGTTACAGGCTAGCATGGGCGTGTCTGTAGGGTTACAGAATGGGAAGAAAAATAGATTCGGGCCAGCCATTATAATTTTGATGATCCTTGTGATCTCGGCTATCCTGCCTGGCTGTATATCCAGCCCTGAGGTTGAAGTTGAATGCCTGGACTATTATGAGACCGAGGAGCGACCAGGCCCATTTGTTGTCACAGGTTACTCGCTTGAGCAGGAAGTGGAGGATCACGACTTTGCTGCCGGGGAGAAGATCACCATGAGGGTGAAAATATCAAATACAGGGCCTGTAGCAGCGCAAAGGGTATCTGCCTTACTTCTGGTTGGGAATCTCAACATTTCTCTCACTGGCCAGAACCAGGGCTTCGGGGACATACCAGCCGGAGAAGAGGCATGGACCACTGGTAGCTATGCTTTCATCGCACTTGACGGATACAATCAGGAGTCGATCACCTTCAAGCTCAGGATAACGGATAGGGCATGCACCCAGTGGAACTCCACCTTTAGCATAAAATGAGCCATCAGAATCACCGGATACATTGAGTGTTCATGGGGAATTGCCTTAGGTTTGCCTAAGATTTTTTCAATCATGCTCTAACTTGAGTGTCTAACTTGGGTGTGTTGAATCGCCCAATACATCTGGACAATTGTTGTGTTTACATAGGTACAATGGTCACGTTTTACCATAACAGATATTAGGGAAGTAGTCCTATTTTGCTCCGGGGTGGAACTCTGAGAAAAATCCTGGCGATACTACTAGTGTTCGGTCTTTTGCTATCTGCATCAAGTAACGTTCTGGCAGCAACCCTTCCTGTGGATGACTCCCGGGAATGGTCATTTGGAGCAGGAAGCATATCGAAGTTCTTTCAAGATGTTGGTGCTCCTCCACCAAAAGGGGAGACAAAGCCAAACGGACTGACCTGGAACCCATTATTGCCAGTTCGCAAGGCCACCTTTGTTCGTCAGGATGGTGATAGCTATGTTGATGACCTAGCCTATCTTAGCTCTGTACCAGCATCTGTATTTAACAGCCCAAGCTTAGGCGCTGTGGCATCCAACCCTATCATATTCTATGAGGATCCGGTGGAAGGCGGAGATAATGAGCTTCGGGCTCTCAATTCCTATCCTGGCATCGAGTATCTGATGGAGGATTTTGTAAAATACGGTGAGCTTAGCGGAGGTGAGCTGGACAGGGTGGAGTTTGTCAACATGGAGAACGGCCCCATCGAGAAGTTGCTGGCAAGTTTCCCAGCAGCTGAGTCCCACAGATATCTATCAACCTCTCCAGTGGAGCTTGCCAGGGATATCGCACTTGAGAACTGGGAATGGTCCAATGATGCTATAGTTGCAGTGCTTCGTGGAATGGGTGAGCAGGCCGAGGTCGAGTACTCCGGTGCTGTCAGCGGGTCTGTACCATCTGGAGCGATCAAGACAGGTGAGTTCACAGGCGAAAAGGATCCTGACCCTGTGAATCCAACATATCATCCATTCAATATCGAGGAACCGTATCGTTTCATCACAGCCCATATGTTCTGGGGTGAGGAATATCAGCCTTTCAAGGAAATTACCGAGAGGGGAAAAGACCCTGACCTGCAGCTCTACGACTCAGATATTGGACAGGTAGCGGCTTCTGAGGAGTGGAATGTTATTTCTGGAGCAACCGAGGACCTAGCCTCTTACGTCTATAACTGGGGGGAATGGAAGGCTGCTGTGACCTACATGGGCACCGAGTCCATGACCTATGGGCCAACGTTAGATGGTTCCGAGTTAAATGGACTTGGAGATACCATGATAGCCGGGCCAATGGGCTACATACCAAACCCGTTCAGTTCCACAGCTCAATACACCATCGAGTACTCCCTGTTCCCTGGGATCGAGCTTCCACTTCCAGATACCACCTCGTTCCAGGCAGGAAACGCCGTGTTCGAGCTGACCTGGCAGGATTCTGCGTTGACAATGGGTCTTGCGATCATAGGACCATCTGGCGCCGATCTGGCAAAAACCACCGGCACTGGTGGGAGCCTTCGGCTGGAGCTTGAGAGCATTGGCGGAGAAAACCAGTATTCGGTTGCTGTTTACAGGCTGTCCGAAGCTAGCGGGGAGACTGCCTTTGATGTGAGCTATTCTTGGAAGCAGACCCGTTCCAAAGAATTGACAGACAGCTTTTCATCTGCAGCCCAAGGAGCAGTTCTGGGCTCTATATACAATGCTCCGCTTCTCTATACAGAGGGGGACAGCTTGCCTGTTCAGACCCTGGAGGCTTTGGACCTGCTTGGTGTTACCAATGTCATGCTTGTGGACCTGGAAGGATCAGGCGCTGTGGCACAGAGATTGAAGGACTCTCGTTCCTTCTCCCAGCCAAGCCTGGCAGTCAGAACGTTTACAGAATTCAAGGACGTCTACACCCATATCCAGCAAGTTAGTGGTGAGAATGATGTGGTATTCACCACAATTGACCCCTGGTCGCCCTGGCTCTCTGAAGCTGGAAAGCAGGCACAAGTTGACAAATCCATCTACATCGGACCAGCTGCATATGCTGCAGCCAACCACGGAGCACCAGTGCTGGTGACCGACTCTCATCCCGAATTCTCGGCTTCTCAGGCGTGGCATGCAAGGTTCTGGGAAGAAACCTACCCCATCCGAATGCCCCCGCCTGTGGGTTGCATGGTCCTTACTGGCCATCAGGTCTATGACCTCCTTGGTGAGCTCGGGTTGGATGGGCCTGGCAGCGAGAGCATACTCACTGTTGCAGGCCAGTTCGATATCGGAGCAGCCTGGGATCGGATGTTTGTGGGCAAGGCATACCCTGGGAGGATAATAGGCACACCTACCGATGCATCGGTCTGGATCGCCAGGGCCTCGCTGTATCCAGCCATCATATTTGCAAATCCAGCAATGGACCCTGGTGGGAACACTCTTATAACAGGTTCGAGCAGTAGCAGAACCCTTGGGCAGCTTCAAATCACTGAAGAAGGCGGAGAGGTCAACCTCATGTATCCCATATTGGAGAGCTGGGTGTCCTACAATCACAGGTTCAACGAAAGAGCAAGCGAGTACTGGGGCTCGGACTATACCACCGCAGACGGTATCACGCCGTTCAAGAGCCCGTCAAACAACACCATCGACGATGGAGTTAACGCCAACTATGACCAGCCAGGTCAATACTGGCCTGATATGACCGTTTCCGAGGTGGTCACTTTCTATGCGGAAAAAGCCGGCTATGAATCAGCTTTTGCTACCAGTTTTGATCCTATCATGGAGAACCTCAACCGCGGAGTCCTGATGTGGATGGAGATCATGCACGGTGGCAACAGTGCCCCTGGGATACTCGGGTACTGGGATGAGGAAGGGCAGGAGGAAAAGAACCCATGGCGCGGGTATGAGACCGGTGGAGCAACAGATGACCCTGACACCGTTACCATGAGCAGGACGATCGGATTGGATGTGAAACCAGGATACGGCCCTGTTACCGAGCTTGGCCTTATCCCAGAGCATCACGATGGTGTTGTGATAGCCATCCTCCAGCAGGAGCAGACAACCTACATAGACGGATACATGATGGATGACGC
>JAUVCJ010000198.1 GCA_030595765.1 Thermoplasmatota archaeon
CCTCTTAGTGGCGGTAAATATCTTGGAACAGAGAGTGGCGGCATCATATCTCCTGGCGATTCCTACGAGGTGCCGTTTAGCTGGTCTATCATGGATAATGAGGGAGCCTTGGACATCTGGGTCTGGATATTCACCTCCTCCCCTCCAGAAAAGGATGAGACCAACAACATGAATAATGCCACTCTCTTTGTAAGAGCCTCGAACCCACCACCTGTGGCCGACCTCTCTGTGGATAGAACGGAAGCGCTTCCTGATGATGTGATAAGTTTCGATGCCAGCGGATCTAGTGATGATATATGGGTCGATGCCTACAGATTCGATTTTGGAGATGGCATTGTTACCAATTGGGGACCCAACCCCCTTATAAATCACGTTTATGCTAGTCCAGGGCTCTACAATGCGACAGTCACGGTAAAAGACACAGATGGAGCCGAAAATACCGATTATTTCGAGATATTGATACTCATTCCTCCTAACCAGTTACCGGCCGCCACCATCGAAACACTCAGCCGCAATCCCACAAAGGAGGGCAAGCCTGTTACCTTTACAGGAAGTGGTACCGACGGGGATGGCGCGGTTGTGGGTTATCAATGGACTTCTTCACTCAATGGATTCCTAAGCGACCAGTCCACATTCACAATCACCACACTAACTCAGGGAAATCATGTCATAGATTTCATGGTTCAGGATGACCATGGTGACTGGTCTATAGCAGATACTGTGTCCATAAATGTTGGACCCCCGAATCAGATACCGACAGCCGCCATACCTGTTGTGAGCCCCGGATTGATCCAGTACGGAGAGTATGTCGATTTTAATAGTTACGGCACCGATGTTGACGGAAGCATCACCAAGTATGAATGGATCTCGAATATATCGGGTCTGCTGAGCCATCAATCCAAGTTCAGTAGCTGGGAGATGGAAGAAGGCGAGCATGACATAAGTTTCCGTGTCTGTGATGATGAAGGGGACTGGTCCCTTCCCAAGAATGTTCATCTAACGGTACTGCCTCCAAACCAGCCACCTGTGGCGCTCATCGAGAGCATAAGCCCTAATCCCGCATTTAGAGGGGAGAAGATTACATTTCGCGGTACCGCAACCGATGATGGTACCATACAGGATTACATCTGGAGAAGCTCTATTGACGGGGTGATGTCAAATTCCAAGGAGTTCAGCATAAGCGGCCTTTCAGAAGGCTATCATGTTATTTCACTAACAGCCAGGGATAACGACGGAGCTTTGTCAGAAGCCGTAATAGAAGGGCTTCGCATTGAAAAGAAGAACGAGGTTCCCACAGCCGTCATCCAGACCATCCAACCCTCCACTGTGGTAAGAGAGGGGACCAGCGTAAGGTTCTCTGGTTTCGGTGTGGATGATGGTCGCATAGTAGAGACTGTCTGGACATCCTCAAGGGACGGTGAGCTTGGCAGGGGTTATGTTGTAGAAAAAGTACTATCCATTGGAGAGCACACAATAACTCTAAGGGTCAAGGATGACAGAGGGGAGTGGTCTGTGGATGCCGTGGAGAGTGTAACTGTCAAGCCAAACTCGCTCCCGCTGATATCTATTTCAACACCAAGAACTGGTTCGGAGTTCACAGAGAACACAACTGTGTATTTCGATGCAAGTAATTCCAGCGATCCGGATAATGATTTTCTGGTATACAAATGGATCTCCAGCATCGATGGCGAGCTTGCCTCAAGCTCCAGCTTTGCAATCAAGCCCAGGCTAGGGTTCCATCTGATCACCCTCACGATCACTGACCCCTACGGTGGAACTGTCAACACCACTCTGACCATTTTCGTTAGTAGCGTTGATAGCACCGTGATACCTGTTGTTCCACCTGAACAGGTAGAGCTTGACAAAGCTCAGGGTCTGATAAACACCATGAGCAGGCCAGAGGATTATCTTCTTTCTCCAGCAGCCATTCTGGTGGTGACGCTACTCTTGCTGGTGGTGGTTCTAACCTTCGTGGCAAGATCTAGTAAACCCAGATTGTGATGGATAGGGTAGTTCTAGCGGTGACATGATGAAAATAACCTTGAGGCCTGAATACCTTTTGGGTTTCTCAAATATTATATATGCCTAGCTCCTTGACCAATCAAAGGTAAGTGGATTCATGTTCTGCCCGAAATGTAAGTCAATAATGTTCCCTGTTGAAGGGGAGTTGCAGTGCCGCAGGTGCGGTTACAATCGATCCATCAAGGATGAGGATGGCCAGTCCATAAAGGAGGAGGCTAACCAGCAGGACATGGTGGTCATTGACGAGTTAAATGATACCCTACCAAAGACCAAGGTTCGTTGTTCAAAGTGCGGCTACAATGAAGCCTACTGGATACTTAGGCAGACTCGCTCTGCTGATGAACCTGAGACTCGCATTTACAGATGTGTCAAGTGCGCCCACTCCTGGAGAGAGTACTGAACCAGACTCCTGTTTTTGGTGAGCTAATTGAACACAGAAAGGGCTGATGTTGGGATAATTACTGGAACTGGTCTCTACGATCTTGAACTTGAAGATGCCCTGCGTCTGCATGTGGAAACACCTTTTGGACCTGCGGCCATAATGATAGGCCAGCTTTCAGGAAAGCGGTGCTGCTTCATTGCCAGGCATAAGGTGGGGCACAAGCTACTGCCGCATCAGATCAATTACCGGGCAAACCTGTGGGCGATGAAGGAGCTTGGGATCAGGGCGCTTTTGACCACTAGTGTTATGGGTTTGCTCAAGCCCAACATGAATCTAGGCATACCACTGGTAATTGAGGATATTTTTTTCATTGACAACAGATTGCCATCAGGTGAGGTATGCACGATCTTCTCCCAGCATACAGAGAAGAAGGGACATTTCATCTTTCAGAAGCCAATCTCACCAGCCCTGCAAAAGACCCTGGTTAACGTCCTTCAGAAGATGGAGATGAAATATTACCGTGCAAATTATCACCAGTGCTATGGTCCCCGTTTCAACACCAGGATGGAGATCAAATGGCTCCAGCAGGTTGGTGTCTCTGCCATCAGCCAGACCGGTGCGGTAGAGGTGTTTCTGGCTGGAGAGCTACAGATCCCCTGCCAGCTGATAGGCTTTGGTGTGGATTACGCCAATGGTGTTGGCGTAACTCCTAAAGACAAGCTAACAGCAAATATATCGGCAAGCAGAAGCATTCTAGAAACGGTCATCAGCAGCACTGTCAAGGCCATTAACCTGGATGAGATATTCTTCGATACCGGTTACAATTACTGGCTCTGAATGAAGGAGTCAACAAAATATCATTCGAAAATTCAAAAAGATCAGAATCACAACAAATGTTAGATTCCATTACAGTACTTTGATTCGTATTAGATTGCTAGAACCAACGAACTTGCAACTCGCAGGCTCAGTTCTCTTCTTCCATCAGCTTCTTCATGTCCTCCTCGAAGCCGAAGTGGAACAGAAAGAAACCAGAAAAGCCAATGCCCAGCAGAACAATGGTCACACTATAGACCCCAATGTCGGTCCAGGTGCTGTACATGACACCCCATGATATGTAGAACAGCGCTCCCACTACCATCAAGAACAGAGAGGCGAACTTCGGGATCAGTATCGGCAGGCGTGAATCACGAACCATTGGATGTGCCAAACACCGGTATTATATAAAAAGGTTGCATATCGCCTTTTTAGCAAACAATGTGCCATGCGGCACACGCATTGTCCTTCTCTGCTTCGCTACTAAGGCCAATGAAGGCGGCGAAAATAGGGCACTTCACAAAGTTCAGTAGCCCAAAGCGCCATTTTTTAAAAAACGGCGAAAATAGGGCACCTCGCTGTGCTCCTGGGCTATTCGCTCTGCTCATAGCCCTTACTCGGCTCGATGTTATCGAGCCTCCTCGGTAGCCCATTAAAATAAGGCATATTTCATTCAGCCAGGAATTTCATGAGAATCCTTTCTCTCTTTTTTCTATCATGGATAGCCCATTTGAGCCTGTCCTTACCCTTTATTTTTCCCTTGCCGCTGAAAATAATTAGGTTGAATACCAGAGTCACTGTGCGCAAAGTGTAGTAATCATCGGTAAGTATCTTAATATTCCTGGGTTTGAAGTTCTTCCGGTAAATTATCAGTATTTTTGAATATTTGTATCTATCTGGGAGTTTTACAGATTCTATAGCATGAATCTCATTCCATCGGATTGACTTGAAAGGAGTCAACCCTCTTTTGAATCGAATACCCCCTTCAGATACCCGTATACAGTAGCTTGGGTAGGCTAATATTAACAATACAATCCAGGGAAGAACAAAGATCAAATTCATAAAAAGGAAGCCAGGCGCACCTAATTTTTCATTGTTTATAAAGTATAACCGCGAGGCTACCGTATCTCCATGAAGGTAGGTGGGGAAAGTCTAAAGTGCAGACTTTC